>DATFAW010000167.1:0-9302 GCA_035254165.1 Paludibacter sp. | reverse complement strand
ATCCTATATTAAAATAGAATACTGCTCTTTTTCTTAATTATCAGTCAATTGATAACTGTTATTTAGCTTTGTCTTGCTACTTCTCCATGATGAATTAAATCTAATCCAACGGTTTGTTCTATATTCGAAACACGTACAGGAATAAATCTGTTGATTGTTTTGAAAAGCAACACCGTAAAAACAAATGCATAACTGATGGCAATTAGAATAGCAGCGCATTCTTTCAGCAATAGCATACCATCACCGCCAAAAAACAATCCATTCGGAATAGCAGCATTGATAGAACTGTTGGCAAAGAATCCCAAACAAATGGTTCCAATTACGCCACCCATTCCATGAACGCCCCACACATCGAGTGCATCGTCCCAACCTTTGTGTTCTTTGAATTTTACAGCAAGGAAACAACCAATAGCGGCAACAATACCAATAATGGCTGCTGAATAAATACTTACATATCCTGCCGCAGGAGTAATCGTCGCCAACCCGGCAACAGCACCTGTCATCAATCCAATGAAAGTTGGCTTCTTTTTACCTGTATTCCACTCAATGATTAACCAGGTAATAGCAGCAAACGAAGCGGCAGTATCGGTATTCAAGAAGGCAGAAACTGTAACTGAATTAACCGCCAATTCGCTTCCAGCATTAAATCCGTACCAACCAAACCACAGCAAAGCAGTTCCAATGGCTACCAACGGAATATTGTTCGGATCCGTTTTTTCTTGTCGGCGACCTACAAAGTAAACCGAAGCCAATGCTGCAAATCCAGCCGTTGCATGCACCGTGATACCACCCGCAAAATCAAATACACCCCATTCAGCAAGCAAACCGCCTCCCCAAACCATGTGAACAAAAGGATAATAAACAAATACTTGCCACAGAACAAGAAAAACGATATACGATTTAAACGAAACACGATTGATGAATGCACCGGTAATCAGCGCCGGAGTAATAATAGCAAACATCATCTGGTAAGCAATAAAAATATACTCGGGGAAACGTTTATCGGGCGAATAAAGCGTAGAAGGCGTAATGCCATGATAAAATGCTTTATCGAAATTGCCCAGAATTCCGAAAAAATCGGTACCTGAATGCATATTGCCGCTAAAGCAAACTGAATAACCGAATGCAAACCAGAGTACAGTGCCTATTCCCATAGAAACGAAGCTCTGCATCATAATACTTAAAATATTCTTCTTACAGCCTAAACCTCCGTAAAAGAAGGCTAATCCGGGCGTCATAAGCATGACAAGGCTGGTGGCCAGGATCATAAAAGTGGTCAATCCTACATCTAACATAATGGTGTTTTTTAGTTTGGCGCAAAATTACATAATAATGTTTATATTTCTATATACATACAACATTTTTAATATTTATATTGCCAAAATCGTAGTTATAACATTCATTACATATCATTTTGACACATTTCAATGAATCTATCTATTTACATACTGCCGCACAATTACACTTTATATCGAACAATTTCATTCTTGTTTATTTAAATACAAACAAAAAAGCAAGCAAACATAAAAAACTATTTTTTAAACATTAGTTGATGAACAAACTGATTTCAGCACTAACGTCTGTTTCAGGAAGATTCGTCATACGAAACTGGCGGAACAAGACTGAACGGAAGCACTATTCCAATCCTTATTTTACATTCAACATCCTATTATATTCAAGATAAGCTCACACCAACGATTTGACACCCGGCCTGGAGGTTTTTCCTCGACTGCTAACATCACTAACAGATTAGCTTCAAATCCAGCCTTAGCTAATTAGGGAAACGTCAATTCATTATTTTCAAAACAAACACATCCAATCCCTTTGTCAATCAAAGAATTGTTCGTACCTTTGCCCCGCTTTAATAAAAAACTAAGTATTAATTACTAAAAAGCTAACAAACAGTATGTTAAATCATTATGAAACCGTTTTCATTTTAACTCCCGTTTTGTCTGATGTACAGATGAAGGAAGCGGTAGAAAAATTCAAAGCCATTTTGACAGAAAATGGCGCGACTATTACCAATGAGGAAAATTGGGGATTACGCAAATTGCAATATCCTATCCAAAAGAAATCTACTGGTTTTTATTCGTTGCTTCAATTTGATGCAGAACCAACAGTAATCGCTACATTGGAAACTCAATTCCGTCGCGACGAACGTGTACTCCGTTTCTTATCGTTCCGTTTGGACAAATATGCGTTCGAGTACGCTGAAAAAAGAAAAAGTGTTAAATCTAAAGAAGTAAAGGAGAACTAAACCATGGCAGCAAACAACGGAGATATCAGATATTTGACTCCACCCTCAGTTGATGTAAAAAAGAAAAAATACTGTCGATTCAAAAAAAGCGGTATTCGTTACATCGATTACAAAGATCCAGAATTTTTGAAAAAATTCTTAAACGAACAAGGAAAAATCCTTCCACGTCGCCTTACCGGTACTTCGTTGAAATTCCAACGCAAAGTAGCTCAAGCAGTTAAAAGAGCACGCCACATCGCGTTGCTTCCTTATGTAACCGATATGATGAAATAATTAAGAAGGAGGAAAAAGTATGGAAATTATATTAAAAGAAGATGTAAGTAACTTAGGTTACAAAGGCGATATTGTTAAAGTAAAAGATGGTTACGGACGTAACTTCCTTATTCCAACAAAAAAAGCGATTGTGGCAACAGAATCAGCAAAAAAAATGTTGGCTGAAGACTTGAAACAACGTGCTCACAAATTGGAACGTCTTAAAAATGATGCTGTCGAATTAGCTGAAAAATTGAAAGACATCACTTTAACTGTCGGTGCTAAAACCAGCACAACAGGTAAAATCTTTGGTGCAGTTGGTCCTATCCAAGTTGCAGATGCTTTCGAAAAAGCAGGTTTTACAGTAGACCGTAAAGTAATTGTCCTTAAAGACGCCGTTAAAGAAATCGGTTCTTATACCGCTACATTGAAACTTCACAAAGAAGTAACTGTTGAAGTTGCTTTCGAAGTAGTAGCTGAATAAGATTTTAGTTTCAAATTATATAAAGTCCGATGCACAGATTGTGTATCGGACTTTTTTTATTGATTATAAAACAAATGGATTTAAAACACACTTGAAAATCAAACTAAACTACTCTTTATTTTTATTATCTCGTTGAATTACACTGGTCAATGCTACAGTTCCATTAATACCACCCAACCCCATACTTTCAACTGCCGTACTTGGTACGATAACAATAGTTGAATTTGTTTTCAAACCTTCGTAAAGCATATTCATGGCCCGAAGATGAAAAGCAGTAGGATTATCGGCATAACTTTTTGAAGCTTGATTAAACATTTCAGCTATCTGCCGTTCCGAATCACCCAAGATAACACGCGCCTGCCGTTCACGCTCTGCCTGCGCCTGCATAGACATGGCTGCTTCCAGACCTTGAGGAATAAGCACATCTTTTACCTCTACAGAAATAACATTAATACCCCACGGCTCAGTCCGTTCATCAATTATAGTTTGCAATAGCGAACTAATCTTATCGCGCCCTTCCAACATATCAGCCAACATAGTTTTACCGATCACATCCCTGAGAGCTGTTTGCGAAGCCCAACTTATGGCGCTATAATAATCTGCAACATCCAGCGCCGCCTTTTTGGGGTCAACAACTTTCCAGAAAAGAACAGCATCCACATCCACCGGAACTGTATCTTTCGTCAATGTTTTTTCAGCTTTGAAGGAAGTACTTATTACCCGTATATCAATCCAATAAGGGATGTAATCAATAATAGGAACAATAAAGAATATCCCCGGACCTTGTAGCGATTGAAACTTCCCCAAACGAAGTACAATAGCCCGGTTCCATTGATTTGCCACTTTAGTTGCCCAGGCAGCAATCACGCCAACAAACGTAAACACAATAACAATACTAACGCTTGCAGAAGATGATAAATCACTACTGAAAGCAAAAGCCAATGCAAACCCAAAACATGTAATCACTACAAAAAGTAATGTTGCAATCGAACCCTGGTTTTTCATTTTATTTAAAATTAGAAGGTTAGTAAATATGGTTAATTATCTTCCAACTCAATTTTGAAACATAAAAAAATCAAAACACAAGAAATTGAATAATTATCTCAACAATTCAACAACAAGATCTTACTATCAATTTAAAACAATTTTATTCCGGGATAGTTTCGAACACAGGCATTTTCAGTAGACAAACTATCTATTTATACAAACAAAAAAAAGGTGACTCCATACAGAACCACCCCTATCTCGTCTGACTGACAGCCAATATTTATTTCAGTTTTTTCGAAATTAAGTTATCAAAAGAAAATTTCCCGCTTCCACTAATTAAAAGAGCCAGAGCTAATCCAATTACTAAAATAAAGTATTCAATCCCCTCTCCTTTTTGCATCCCAAACCAATTCATAAAGAAACCATTATTAATATGCCCTCCCAGAACGGCCGCACCCGACATAGTGAGCAGAATTGAGAATGCCATAAAACGCGTGCCAAACCCAAGAAGAACTCCAATACTACCTACGAATTCGGCTAAAATAACGAGGGCTCCAATCAAGTAAGGCATTCCCATAGAGTGAAAGAAGCCAACTGTTCCCGAAAAACCATAACCTCCGAAAAGTCCAAGGGCTTTTTGCATGCCGTGAGGTAAAATTACGATACCTAACGCCAAACGAGATACTAATAATGACCATGATTGTTGGTCTGTTGCTAAAAATTGTTTAATTGCTTTCATAATGTTCTTTTATAAAGCCTAAGGTCAAGAGTCCAAAGACTTGGTTATTATTTATTTGTTTATATTTAATTTTCTGATATCTGTTCACTGTGATAACTGTTCACTGCATAGGCACTTCCATAACGAGCAGCTTCGCCTGGCTATTAACAATAATTTCTACTTCGTTTATCTCACTTACTCCAAAACCATCCCTGCGGTTTAGCGCTTGTCCGGCTACGGTTACGCTTCCTTCAATAACAAAGAAATAAACACCGTTGCCCGGCAATTTCAACTCATATTCTCCTTTCCATCCTTCCGACAACTCACCTAAATAAAACCAGGCATTTTGATGAATCCAAACTCCCTGATCATTGGGATTAGGCGAAAGAATCTGAGATAATTCGTCGGGATTAACCAGCTTAGAAATTGAAATCTGGTCATAACGAGGCGTCACATTCTTTTTATTGGGCAAAATCCATATTTGCAGGAATTGGACTTCCTTATCCTTATTCTTGTTGAACTCACTATGAAAAATTCCTGTTCCGGCACTCATAACCTGAATTTCGCCTGTAGTAATTACGCCGTGATTGCCCATACTATCTTTGTGCTCCAGATCGCCAAAAAGCGGAATGGAAACTATTTCCATGTTGTCGTGCGGATGAGTCCCAAAACCTTCACCGGCAGCTACACGGTCGTCGTTCAAAACACGAAGTGTTCCAAAATGAACCCGTTCGGGATTATAATAATTGGCAAAGCTAAAAGTGTGGTGCGTATCGAGCCAGCCATGATTGGCATGCCCACGCGTTTCCGATTTATGCAATACTGTTTTCATACTCTATTTTGTTGTTTACCCCTAACCCCTAAAGGGAAATACAATTACTATTGTCTTCTTAAAAAAAATTGAATACATGTAATTGAAGAAACTAGCTTAGTTCCCCTTTAGGGGTTAGGGGTCGTTTTTTCTTTTCTTTTTGATGCAACAAAGGTACGGCGACAAAATGCCGCACGAAGTAATGAAATCGGGTGAATGATTGCAAAAATCAGGACTGACGCGCTAAAACACGAAATTCCGAGGGGGTTTGCCCGGTAATTTTCTTGAAGAAGTTATTAAAATGAGCCGATTCATCAAAGCCAAGCTCGTAAGCCAATTCTTTATTGCTGATGTTACTAAACAACAGCGACCGTTTGGCTTCGGTAATCAATTTGCTCTGAATATGGTCTTTAGCTGATTTTCCGGTCAGGTTTTTCACCGTTTTATTGAGATAATCGCTGGTAACAGCCAGCTCGTCAGCATAGTCGGAAACCATGTGAGCCGCGGCATATTTTTTATTCAGCAATTGTTTAAATGTGCGTAAAATATGATTACTCGTTTCTATCAGCTGTGGATTGTTGCTCTTGCGCAAACTGCAATGGTTATTACTCTGAATCAAAAACACTTTCACCAACGAACCAACGGCTTCTTGCGTGTAGGTTTCCAGGGATTGAGCAAAGTGCGCCATTTGAACTACCAGATTTTGATAAACCGGCATATCCCGTTCATTGATTGGCAATGGCGGCGATTGACCATAATCATTGAAAAGATAAATGTCGTTTATCATCTTTTCGGGAATGGAGTTGGCGATCAAAAACTCTTCGGTAAATGTAATCACCCAACCTTTAGGCTCACTCGTAAATACAACCTGATGCATCTGCCCGGGCAAAATAAAGTAAATGGATCGGTCTTCGATCTTATATTCGGTAAAATCAATATAATGAATTCCTTCTCCCTTTTCGATAAAAATAATGGTGTAATAATCATGGCGATGCGGACTATCCGCCTCACCACGGGCGTTTCGATGAACATCTTCCAACTTTTTCAGGGCAAAGCCGGTGTAATCCTGAGAATTCTCGGCGAACATGTAAGTTTGTATATCTTTATGCAACAAATTCATATCGAAAAGGATAATTAATTATACTACAAAATAACGACACAAAGTCAACCATTGTTTTATCAAAACTAAAAAAAGCAGAATAAAGTCCTTATTGCAAAGATCTTATTCTGCTTTTCCATATATTAATGACGAACTACATAGTAATTGTCAAACTATTATCGTCCCCAATACTTCTTTGGTCCACCTTCCGGTTTGCGAGGAGCACTTATAACTTTTCTCTGCTCATTTTCAGCTTTTGGAGTACCAGTAGCTTCAGTTTTATTTACAGGTATGCGGTTATGGGTAATTTTGGGCTTATTTGGATTTTGCGGACGCGTATTTTGTTTCGGTTTAGCTTTTGATTTTCCAGCAACAGGCATATTCTCTGCAGGAAAAGGATGATCTTTTACTACCGGAATCTGAATAGAAATCAGCTTTTGAATATCGCGAAGGTATTCATGCTCTTCTGCATCGCAAAAGGAAATGGCTTTCCCATCCATTCCTGCCCTACCCGTCCGGCCAATACGGTGAACATACGTTTCCGGAATATTGGGAATTTCGTAATTGATAACCAGGTTCAAATCATCGATATCAATACCGCGAGCTGCAATATCGGTTGCGACTAGCACACGCGTTGTGCGGTCTTTAAAATTACGCAAAGCATTCTGGCGGGCATTCTGCGATTTGTTACCATGTATAGCTTCCGCTTTAATTTTCACCTTTTCCAACAAGCGCTGCACCTTGTCAGCACCATGCTTGGTACGTGTAAATACCAACGCCGTTTTAATCGACTTATCCTGAAGCAAGTGAATCAGCAGATCCTTTTTATTTACGGCATCCACAAAGTACATTTCCTGCTGAATGGTTTCGGCGGTGGTTGACACCGGCGTCACAGCCACTTCTTCGGGATTGGTAAGAATTGTGCCTGCCAGCACACGAATAGATTCGGGCATAGTAGCCGAAAAGAAAAGCGATTGACGTTTAGCCGGAATTATCTTAATCAGTTTTTTTACATCATGGATAAAGCCCATATCGAGCATACGATCGGCTTCATCGAGCACAAATATGCTTAGTTCGTTCAGTTTCACGTAACCCTGGCTTTGCAAATCGAGTAGTCGTCCCGGAGTAGCTATCAGAATATCCACGCCCTGTTTGAGCACACCGACTTGTTGACCTTGTGGCACACCGCCAAAAATC
The DNA here is from genome assembly GCA_035254165.1 of Paludibacter sp. Lineage (GTDB taxonomy): Bacteria > Bacteroidota > Bacteroidia > Bacteroidales > Paludibacteraceae > Paludibacter. The sequence continues at coordinate 1,497 of DATFAW010000167.1, read as the reverse complement.
ACAGCATGCCGCAAATTCATAAACCGTCCGTAGGCAGCAAAACTTTCGCCAATTTGAATCGCGAGTTCGCGTGTTGGAGTTACTATAAGTGCTTTTATTTTTCGTGGTACCCTGTCGTTGCCTTTGTTCAATTGCAATAATTGCAAGATAGGAATAGCAAAAGCGGCAGTTTTGCCCGTGCCTGTTTGCGCACATCCTAATAAATCCTGTCCTTTAAGTACAATGGGAATAGAAATTTCCTGAATAGGAGTTGGTTGAGTATAACCTTCGTGATTGAGAGCGTTTAAGATCGGCTCAATAAGATCTAATTTATCAAATGTCATAGAATATTTCACGCATCCGTTCTCTTTCACAAGCTCTAACGTTTTAACCTGACGGAATACGATTTTGTGCAAAGATACGGAAAATAAACGGAGGAGTCAAAAAAGCACATCTTTGGCAAAATTTTGATGTATTTTCGTTTGCGCACACGGTTTTTTTTCAGATAAAAAAAGCAAGAACACATCAAAAGGTTTTTTCTCTGCGCAGAAATAATATATTTGTGCAAAATTTAAAGTTTTTTAAACATAAAACCGTGAACAAACAGCATGTCGACCAATATAAATCCCTATTTTTGTGGTGTCGAAAACGAAAACAAGCTAAAAATTGGGTGGTCAATAGTGTATTAGCCCAACAATAAATTGCCTTATGGTTTTCTTAATTGCCTATTTCTAAAACGAACAACAAAGACCTTGAATTGCTTGAAATCAGATCAACCACATAGCATCCCTACAGGGGAAAAGTACATTCGCATCCCTGTGAATGTATCTTCCTGAATTCGCTCTTCTCCGGGAATAACACATCTGTTATTCTGCATTCAAATCAGCCTATCAAATTTACAATAGATTAATCGTACTAAAATAAAATACATCATCGTGCACGAATCTACCCATCAACACCACGCTGACACACTAAAGTCACAAGTGGAAGAAGCTACCGGAGTAATTTTATCACATTGCTATCAATGCGGAAAATGCACTGCAGGTTGCCCGCTCAACGAAGAGATGGACATAATGCCCAATCAAATTCTACGTATATTACAAGCAGAAATGCCCGGCTACGAAGACAAGATTCTTAGTTCATTGTCTATCTGGCTTTGCCTGGCCTGCGACACATGCTACAGTCGTTGTCCACAGGAAGTACTGCTGTCGAAAGTAATGGATCACCTTCGTCAGGAATCCATCCGTCAAAACAAAGTAAATCCGAAAGCCAAAAACATTTTGAAGTTCCATCAGGCATTCCTGAATTCGATAAGAATGAATGGAAAATTGCATGAAGTAGGCTTAACTATTGATTACAAACTGAGAACTTTGGATCTGCTGCAGGATGTGCAGGTAGCACCATCAATGATGGCCAAAGGCAAACTCACCATCTTTCCACACCAAATTCAAAACACGAAAGAAATAGCGAAGATTTTCAAGAAAATCAGTGAAAACTCAGCCCCCTAAATCCCCCATA
>DATFAW010000166.1:0-5444 GCA_035254165.1 Paludibacter sp. | reverse complement strand
ACCAGTTTTTATTCATCTCATAATGTGATATCGTCATTGTATTTAAATAATCTTTCAAAGGCTCTAAAGCATATTCTTTTCTCAGCTTGTCTACATTTACGGAATCTATAAGCCCGATCTTAGGAATAGCTCGTCCTGTGGTGGTTGTTTCATAAGTGACTTGCGTGCCAAATAATTGTTTTTCTCCTGCATTTATTTTAACCCGGTCATATAAGTAAGCATAATTATTGGGATTGGCATTTCCCCTTTTTACTTCTCTATCCATGGCTTTAAGCACTTTCTTTTGAAACGCTGGATATTTGTCGCAGTGCTGAACTATCAGCCAAAAATGGTATGAACCGTCTTTCCCAACTTTATCAAAACCCATGAATCCATATTTTGTAAACATTTCTTCCGCCTTGATCTTATTATTGACAAAAACACTATCCTGGAGTTTGAGCCATTGCTCTTTCGTGTATTCTTTATATTTTCCTTGTGGTATGAATGCCGCAATCTGATCAGTTTCAGCCATTTCTTTCAATTGCTTGTTAAATGCCAGGCTCTTGCTTTCTGTAAATTTTGGAGCACAATGGGTCAGAAGGATAGAGAGTAATAAAATGGAAACTATTGTTCTCATTTGTAGTGGTAGGTTTACTGAGCTGCTGATACTTAAATATACACAAATATCAAAAAACTTTCATTTTCGATTCTGTTTCCTGACTACTGCAAAGCGTCTGGGAGAATACGCCAAAAAATAACGCATAAAGTGAGCTAATCAGCTGAGTATGTTGTTACTGATATTCTGGCAGAAGGCAATTGAGTAGTACATCACGCTTAAAACACTATTCATAATCAGGACTTTGTGAGTGATAAGCCCGCTTCTTTGGTGAGTTTGATATCTCCGCAGGATTTTTCGGGCAGGACTCTGCTGAGCACATGTGTTGGATGGTTAAAAATCAGGTATAAACCGAAATATTTCTTTTCGCTGTTCCTACAAGGCTCTCTCAAAAAGTGGGTACACAATAGCCTCAACGAGGTGGCTTTCTTTGGTAAGTAGCGCCAGGAAGAATTATATGCCTGTTGGTCGCAAGCAAGTTTCGTTAACCGGTGCCGCCACCTTAACGGATAAAAACAGTGTTGTCTTTATGTAAAGCATCTGCCAGCCAATTCGCATTGATTAATGCAAAGTCCTTAGGAAGTTGCTCCGGATGAAAAAACTTCAATTCCAGTGTTTCGGTGTTTGAAAAGTTTGTATTAATAGGATTGGTCAACCTTGCTTCAAAATAGGAAGTAATATATTGAACTGTTTTATCCTGGTAATGATATGTCTGTGAATTGGGCGAAGAATAAATACCTATTAAGCGAACAATATTGGCTTTACTATTTGTTTCTTCTTCAATCTCTCTTAAGATAGCGGCTTCGACGGTCTCACCAAATTCTACGTGTCCTGATATGATGCACCATTTATTTACGTCTTTTCGTTTTTGTAACAGTATCTCTCCTTTGTCATTAAAGATCGCTGCAGCTACTGCTGGTAATATTTGTTTTGTAGTGTTCATACAAAATTATTGTAAGTCTGTGTTGTGTTTTAAGGAAATGCAAACCTTTTCAGTCAACGGGTAGGTATTACAGCAGTTGATGGATACATTTCCGTTGAGCCAGGCGGGATCTTGCTGAATAAAGATACAAAAGTTGGAACCATATTTGTGCTCAGTAAAAGTTCACATGGTCTGCTCAACACTTTGGCGACCTCCACGGGATCTTTTCGGGACTCGTGCCGGAGGGTTTTAGTAAGCAGAGCCTAAGGAAAGGGTTAATGCTTTCATTACCCGATTTTATTTCTCCAAAACAAAAGTATTGCCAAAATTATTATTGAAATTATTGTTCCGGCAGGTAAATACCATAATGTCAATATGCTGATTGTCAGTCCAAGTGGGTAGACCCATTCTTTGTTTGTCCATATGGCATAAATCCATGTTAACCAAAGCAGTCCATACAAAGTAAAAAGCCACCCAAGTTTAAAAACATCAATATTCAGTTTATAAAAGAGTTCGGCCCAGGGCCCGGGTTTTTCAGGTCCAATGTATTTCCCTTTCACTATTACAAAAATTCCGTCAAGTAGCATAAAGCCACCGTTTAAAAGCCCGAGTAGGGTTATTATTATTTTCATTCGAATTGTATTAACTACCGTAATTTTCTTTAAGCTTTCTCATTAATAATCTTACTGCTTGCTGGGTACCCGCATTGAATGAGTTGGTAAAAATGATATAAGCCCTGTTTTTTGATCTGTCTATATGAACCAGCGTGAAATACGTAAATGCCCCGGTTCCCGAATGCACAGATAGTTCTTTTTCGTTTTCATAAATATTGAACCAGCCTAATGAATAATTTTTGACTCCTTTGTGAATGAATTTATAGGTTTCTGCTTTCAAGTAATTATCTTCCCCATTTAGCCCTTTTAAATTAAGTTGTATAAATCTGACATAGTCCTTCAGTTTGATATTCACATCTCCTGCCGGTTCCGTATAATCTAAATGATAATCATAAGTTGAAGGAATAGGGGTGAGTTTGTCATTTTCTGAACTATGCCCCCAGGTGTCTTTTTGTTTTTGGTTTTCAGGCCAGGATAATTTTACATGTAACTGTAAGTCTGTATTGAATACTTTTTCAATCAGTTGTTCCCAGCTTTGATTGGTAACTTTTTCCAGCATTAATGTAGCCAGGGTATATCCCGCATTGGAATAAATGAACGGATTTTGCTCGTCGGGCTGTACGGATTCCAGTGTTAATACAAACCGTCCAAATTGTTTTCTTTTTTCCGGATTTGTTCCTTTAAATTCTGGTATCTGGGGATCATTTTCGCCCTGAAATGGTTGTATTCCCGCTTTGTGTGTAAGCAAATCCAGTAGTGTAATATTTGCATATGCCGGCTTGCTTTTAGCTTTCCATTCGGGAAATATAGCAAAAAATTTAGTTGTCCATTTTAATTTCCCTTTTCCCACATATTTGGCAATCATAAAAGCAGTCATCGCCTTGGTATTTGAGCCAATATGAAACCTGTCATCCAATGTTGCTGTGTCTGGAAGGTCAATTGAATGCTTTCCTGACGCTGCAATTTCTAATGTTGTGCTGCTAGTAACAACCGCATAACTCATTTCAGGAATATTATAGGCTTTTCGGATAGAGTCGGCAAACTGGATTGTTTTTTGCCCGTAACTGCCGATAAAATGTAAGAGCATTACTGCTATTGAGAAGATCCTGATCATAAAAAGTTTAAGTGATTAGATGGTAAAAATGGGGGAGGGGCTTATTGTTATCTTCCTTGTATATTGATGAGGTACAAATGTATGGTAGTGCCATGCTGAATGATTTGACCTAAGTCAAATCATTCAGCTTTTTCCTAATACGACTAAGTCTTTCTTGCGTAATACCTAAGTAGGCTGCTATCTGCGAAAGAGGGATTTTCTCAATATGCTGTGGTTGCTGCAGTAATAATTTCTTATAACGCTGCTCCGCCGTTAAGGAAATGGCTTCTATAACCCTGTTTTCCAGAATGGATACATAATTGGACATTATATTATTTGTGATGCTGTAATGCATTTTTTCAGAGCAGGCATCTTGAAAATCTTTTATTTCGCAAACCAGGATCTTACTGTCAATTACAGCTTCGATTGCAAAATTATTCGCCTTCCCTTTCAATAAGGAAGTAGGGCAGCAATCAACATCACCCTCGAAGGTGAAACCAAGAATATAATTTTTATCATTTTTGCGTATGAAAGTTTTGAACGCACCATGTACAATGTAGAAAAAGAAGGTAGGGTGGGCTCCCTGACGGATAATTCTTTCCCCTTTTTCAATATATCTTTCCTTCCCTATTTTCTGAATAATAGAGAAAAAATATTTTGACTGTTTTTCGGGTATGTTGGTGAAAAGAAATTCCGGGGAAATCATATATTGGTTTGGAAACAGGTAGATGTACTTGCCAATAGGTGTAAACAAGGAACTGCCGAAATGAAAATTGTAAGCATGTATTTTTAAGTTTCAAGATTTTACGGAAAGGAAGGTTCCAGTCTTAACAAAACCAGGAACCGAAGTATAAGCAATCGGTTTCGCACTCTGGGTCATTAGAATACTAAGGTGAAAATTAGTACTAAACCCCGCCTTAGTGCAACTGCTTTTAGGTTCATTGTTTTTCATTTGTATTTGTTTTCGGTATCTACCCATTTCGAATCCGGCGAAAGTATTGTTGCTAAAATAATATTTTCTATACCAGCTCAGATCATATAACAAAGCGTCAAACTTGCACCACAGAGAATATCTTAGCGTTATAATACCCGGTGTAATATTAAAAATACGGCTTACCCGATAGTAGGCAGCTTATTTAAGTTCTGAAAGTATTAACTTTTTCTGTTTTAGTGTATTCCGCATGGCTTTTTCTCTAACTGTAGGATCGTCGCTGTTTATCAGGTCGAAATATTCAACAGGTACCACCTGCCATGATAAACCGTATTTATCTTTGCACCAACCACATGCGCTTTCTTGTCCACCGTTAGCGGTCAATGCATCCCAATAATAGTCTACTTCAGCCTGATCTTTGCAATTAATCACAAACGAAATTGATTCATTAAATTTGAAATACGGGCCTGCTGCTAAAATGTTAAATTCTATATTTCCAATTTCCATAACCGCTGTTTCAAAGCTGTCCTGGCCACCTTGTGCTTTTGCTTCCGGTGGATTTTTATATTGGTGGTATTCTTTCAGTTTCCCGTTTTTGAAAATGGAAAGATAATAGTCTGCTACTGCTTTGGCATCTTTATCAACCCACAGGCAGGGGGTTATCTTTTGCGTAACCATATCAGGCTTTTTTAGTAGATTTTGATTAGTGATTGTATCTATGTTACTGTTGTTGGCTGCATTCTGTTGAGAATTTTCACACCCCATTATATTGGCTATTAGTAATACTGCCAAAACGTTCAATATTTTCTTTTTCATTGCCCTGATTTTTTTGAAAGTATACAATTTCAACCGGAAAGATCTGTATGTCGGGTGTTGCTAACGGTCAGGACTGTAAGTAGTTGGGGTGGTAATCTTCTGTCGTTCCTGGCTAACCGCTACTGGATTAAAGATACAAAAGCTGGTGATATATTCTATAGACCAAAGGAAATAGGCAGCTCTCAAGTTTCGAGGCCTCCGCAAGAGACCTATACGGAACTTTCATTGGTAGGTTGATGAAGCGGAGAATAAAATTACCTTCAGTAAAGACTGTAATTAAATTTAATCCTCTTTTTGTCATCTGTTTTTTACGGAAGTATATATTACTATCGTAGATATTTATCAATTGGCATTAAGCGATAAAGCGGTGATGATTCAAACAGATTTTGTAAAATAGACATATGCGTATTGCCGAATATAACCAGAACCCTGTCGTTATTATCAACGATGGCTCTCTGGATATTTGAATAAAT
>DATFAW010000165.1:0-7504 GCA_035254165.1 Paludibacter sp. | reverse complement strand
TTTTACTTGTATGTTTGGTATTTTCTTTTGTTGCTATGGCGCAAAATCCGGTTATTAATTTTGAAGTAAAAACACATGAATTTGGAAAGATCAATGAAAAAGATGGTCCTGTTACGTATGTGTTTGAATTTGTAAATAAGGGCGATGCTCCGTTGGTAGTGAGTAGGGTGCAAGCTTCGTGCGGTTGTACTACACCAACCTGGACTAAAGAACCGGTAGAAGCGGGTAAAAAAGGTATCGTTACTGTAACTTATAATCCTGCAGGCAGACCGGGAATGTTTACTAAAACGATTACAATCTATTCCAACGATACTAAGGAACAGGCTGTGTTGATAATTAAAGGTGAAGTTGTTCCTACTCCAAAGCCAGCAGAGAACAGTGCGAAAAAATAATTTCGGTTGTTTGTATTTGGAATTTAATAGAAAAACATGAAAAAGTATAATTTGTTGCTGGTTTGCCTTCTGTTTTCATTGATGGCTATGTCGCAAAAGGCTGTCATAAGTTTTAATGAAAAAACCCATGATTTTGGAAAAGTAAAAGAAGAAGATGGTAAAGTTACCTACGTATTCGATTTTTTAAATATGGGGAAAGGACCTTTAGTAGTAAACAGGGTGCAAGCTTCATGTGGATGTACAACTCCTGTTTGGACTAAAGAACCGATTGAAGCGGGCAAGAAAGGCGCAATTACTGTTACTTACAATCCTACGGGACGCCCAGGTGTATTTACAAAAAACATCACCGTGTATAGCAATGCTACTGATGAACAGTTTACATTGACAATTCACGGAGAGGTTATTCCGAAACAATCGGCCGAAAATTCAGCTTATCCGGTTAGTATTGGAGGACTTGCTTTGAAGGCTAAAGTTATTCAAATGAATAATGTAGATAAAGGCAAAACCCAAACACGAGTGTTGGAAATCCAAAATACAACCAAAGCGCCGCTTAAGCCTTCGTTCGAAAATCTTCCAGCCTACTTGACCGCTATAGTCTTACCAGAAACTTTAAAACCTAATGAGGACGGTAAAATTACGTTCACGTTAAATTCAAAAAGTTGTAATCAGTGGGGTCCGGTTTCTGATGAAGTTTATTTAAGTCTTAATGGGGTTAAGAAATTTACAGATGATTCCAAAATTATTGTTGTTGGTAATATTGTGGAGGATTTTAGCAAGCTTACATTGGATCAGAAGCGTAAATCGCCAATTCTTGAAATGCCTGAAAGAGAAGTGAATTTTGGAGTGGTTAAAGCTGGCTCGAGAAAGGCTGGTAAGCTTAAAGTGATCAATAAAGGTCAGAATGTTCTTGAAATTAGAAGGTTGATTAATAACAATAGAGAGCTGTTGGTTAAAGCATTAAAGAATAGTATTTCAAGTACTAAGAAATCTGATATTGTTGTAAATTTGGATGCGAAAAACTTGACTGAAGGTGACTATAAAAAATCATTTACTGTACAAACTAATGACCCTGAAAATAATTTTCTAATTATAGTAGTAAGTTGGAGGGTTCAGAAATAGAAGTTATAGTCGAAAACAAATAAAATTTTAAATTTAGAGAGCCAGGATTTTTTCAAACTTCTTGGCTTTTTAATTCTGTGATATTATGCATTACAAAGAAAACGAACATCCCGAAAATGATCCTGCGTACAAAGGATTAAGCGTGAATCAGGGCGTAGAGTCTGCACCGATGGTTAATCCGTATAAACAACCAACGCGTAAACGCAGACAATTTAAAGCCTCCGAATTTGTCGAAGGTATTTTGGCTGGCGACATTACTATGTTGAGCCAGGCGGTTACTTTGGTCGAAAGTTCGCTGCCTGAGCATCAAATTATAGCTCAGGAGGTGATTGAAAAATGTCTTCCATATGCCGGTAATGCTGTCCGTTTAGGAATTACAGGTGTTCCGGGTGCAGGAAAAAGTACTTTTATCGAAGCGTTGGGGATGCATTTGGTGCGTGGCGGTCGTAAATTGGCTGTTCTGGCAATTGATCCAAGCAGTGAACGTTCAAAGGGAAGTATCTTGGGTGATAAAACACGCATGGAAGAACTTTCGGTGGCTAAGAATGCTTTTATCCGCCCTTCGCCTTCGGCTGGTTCGTTGGGAGGTGTAGCGCGCAAAACGCGTGAAAGTATAATTCTTTGCGAGGCTGCCGGTTTTGATACGATTTTTGTTGAAACCGTTGGGGTAGGGCAGTCAGAAACTTCTGTTCATTCCATGGTCGATTTCTTTTTGCTGATTCAATTGACCGGGGCCGGTGACGAATTGCAGGGAATTAAGCGAGGGATCATGGAGATGGCTGATGGTATTGCTATCAATAAATGTGATGGTAGCAATATAGAAAAAGCGCGAGTGGCGAAGTCTCAATATCAGAATGCGCTGCATTTGTTTCCGCCGCACGATTCCGGTTGGTCACCCGAAGCAATAACCTGCTCTTCTGTAGAATTGAATGGAATTCCTGAAGTATGGAATATGGTTGAGCGTTATATTGAGTTTGTGAAGTCGAATGGATATTTTGAAATTAAACGAAACTCACAATCAAAATACTGGATGTACGAAACCATTAATGAACAATTGAAAGCTAATTTTTATCAGAATCCGGAAATTCAGAGTTCATTGATTGATAGTGAAAAAAAAGTACTTTCGAATGAGTTAAGCTCATTTATAGCCGCTAAAAAATTACTTGATCGCTACTTTAGGGGAATGGAATAGCATTTGTTTTAATAACATAATAAGCATATTGTCATATCAATATATCACCAAATTGTCAATGGAATTAAATGTAATTTATAACCAATCGTGTCTCGATGGATTAAGACAACTTCCTGATGAGTGTGTTGATTTAATTTTTACGGACCCGCCTTATTATCAATATCGTGCACAGAATGTTCAGGGATTGAAGAGTCACAAAGATGTAGTTACCGAATTTGATTTTGATGAATTCAAATCGGAAGAAGACTATTTGCAATTTATGGAAGAAGTTTTGACCGAGTGTTTTCGCGTTAGTAAGCTTGGAGCTGCTGGATATCTGTGGTGTGGCGATGATTTTGTTTCGTATCTAAACAGAATGGTTGAACGGGTTGGATTTCAGTTTCGAAAAGTAATTCATTGGCATAAGACAAATCCATTTCCGGCCATTTATACCCGAAAAATGTATGGAAACAGCATGGAGTTGTTGGTTCATTTCACTAAAGGTTCGCCAAAAACATGGAATCACAAGCATGTAAACGAAATGCACAATTTCATACAGGCTCCAATTTGCATGGGTAAAGAGCGTACCAAACACAAGACCCAAAAACCATTGACGGTTTGCCTTCCCTTTATTGAGATAAGTAGTAACGAAGGAGATTTGGTTTTAGATCCGTTTATGGGTTCCGGTAGTACTGCGGTTGCTGCTAAAAAGTTAAAGCGAAATTTTATTGGATATGAACTAAGCAAAGAATTTTGTAGTATAGCCAATAAAAGATTAGATAAGATATCTTAATGCTAAGTCATTTGCAAAAAGAAGCCGAACTAACTTAGGTTCGGCTTCTTTTTGTTATATATATGTTGACTGCTAGCTGGTAGCTGTCAATTGCTCTTAATATCCCCATTTTAAATACACTGATCCCCAGGTAAATCCGGCACCAAAAGCGGTCAGGATGATGTTGTCGCCCTTTTTGAATTTATCTTGCGATTCCCATATTCCCAGTGGAATACTAGCAGCAGATGTATTCCCAAAATGATCAATATTGATAATCACTTTTTCGTATTCAACACCGGTGCGTTGAACAACGGCATCTATAATCCTTAAGTTTGCTTGATGAGGAATTAGCCATGCAACATCATCTTTTGTAAGATGATTCTTTTCCATAATATCAGCTGAAACTTCAGCCATATCAGTTACTGCATGTTTAAAAACATAAGCACCTTCCTGATAGGTGTAATGTAGCTTCTTGTCAACTGTCTCGTGGCTGGCAGGAATAGCCGAGCCACCAGCTTTGATATGAAGATGCTTCATCCCAACTCCATCTGTACGTAATATTGAATCCATTACACCGAAATTTTCAGTTGTGGGTTCAAGCATTACCACGCCGGCACCATCACCAAACAAGGGTGCAGTGGTGCGATCAGTATAGTCGGTAACCGAAGACATTTTTTCAGCACCAAGAACTAAAATTTTCTTATATCGACCTGATTCGATAAAGCTTGCCCCGGTTGTGAGCGAAACGATAAACCCGGAACATGCAGCTTGTAAATCGAAAGCTAAAGCGTTTTTTATTCCAACTTTCTCTGCGGCCATTGATGCACATGACGGATAGATATGATCGGCAGTAGTTGTACCGCAAATAACTAAATCAATTTCTTCCGGTTTTGTGCCTGTTTTAGCAAACAAATCTTCTATAGCCTTGGCAGCTAAGAAAGAAGTGCCTATATTTTCTCCTTTTAAAATGCGACGTTCTTTTATACCAACACGCGATGTTATCCATTCGTCGTTGGTGTCCATCATGGTGCTGAGTTCTTCGTTATTAAGGATGTATTCTGGTACATAGCCGCCTACGCCGGTAATAACTGCTCTGATACTTGACATGTTGAAATTGTTATGTATATAAAAATCAAGCCCTAAAGGGTAAATTTAGAGCTCGATTGATTATCTGAAAATATTTTTGACGATACTACCTGTATTAAACTGTTGCCAATTTTTCAATTGCCAATTTACCTCTGTAGTAGCCACATTCGCCACAAACAGTGTGATAAATATGTGCAGCGCCGCAATTTGAACATGTTGCTAATGTTGGAGCTTCTGCTTTATAGTGCGTTCTTCTTTTTCTTGCCCGTTGTTTCGAAATTTTTCTCTTAGGATGTGCCATCTTAGTTGTTTATTTAATTGTTTTCTGTTATATTTTGCAAACCATCCCATCTCGGGTCAGTTTGAACTTCATCTGTTGTAAAATCATCATCATCATCAAATTCGACTGCTGAATTGTCATCATCCGTGTCGTCTTTTTGGCGAGTAATGTGTCTTTTAAGTTTGACAACCATAGTTTTATTACACTCTCCGGTTGCATGTACGTGTTTAATTGGAATGTTTAATACGATAAATTCGTATAAAAACCAAGCTACATTAATAGCCCCTTCTGATTCTGGTACAATAACTATTTCGTCTTCTTCAGCAAATTTATCTCCAAATTTGACTTGAAGTTTTTCTTTGTAATGAATAGGTTGTTCCATATCATCCAAGCAACGATCACAAGGAATGGTGATGGAACCATCGAGTGTAAATAGCATATCAAAAGTGCTCAGCTTTTTTTGAACGCTGATTTTTGCTTTTACATTACCTTTTTGCACTTCAGGGCTATCGATCTTTTTGAAATATGCGTCATCGAGTTCAAACTCAATTACGCGTGTTTCGTTATTGATATCCTTTAGTACTATATTATATAGCTCGAATTTTGACATTATTCACTTGACATTTAAAACCGCGCAAAGGTACGAAAATATGTTCTATTACGAAATACTTTCTTTTTTATTTTATCAGATTTATTCGAAATATTCGATTGACTGTTATGTTTTCAGTTCGTATTAGTCAATTTATGTATTTTAAATAGTCTTTGTTTTGTGCGTTTGTTAATTCGGATTTATCCTTAAAACAATCCTGAAGACTGTTCCTGCATTTAATTCCGATTGTTTGACGAATATTTTTCCTCCATGATATTCTTCTATAATTCGTTTTGCCAGTGAAAGGCCTAAGCCCCAACCTCTTTTTTTTGTTGTAAACCCGGGTGTAAATATCACCTTGAATTTGCGTTTGTCAATTCCTTTTCCGGTATCTTTTACGTCGATGAAAACATCATCGTTTTTGGGGATCACGTTGATGTCAATACGGCCGATTCCATCCATGGCGTCGATAGCATTCTTGCATAAATTTTCAATAACCCATTCAAACAAAGGTACATTCAGTTTGATGAAGATTGCTTCTTCCAATGGTAAGTGACATTGGATAGTAACCTTTTGAGAGGATCGCTTAGTCATATATTGCACGGCATTCAGAAGTGTTTCGTTTAGACTAACAATTTGCAAATCGGGTTTGGAACCGATTTTAGAAAAACGTTCGGCAATAATTCGCAAGCGATTGACATCCTTTTGCATCTCTCCGATTAAATTATCTTCCTGATGCCGCATTTTGAGTAAATCTACCCAGGCTAGTAGCGAAGAAATTGGAGTTCCCAGTTGGTGCGCAGTTTCTTTGGAAAGTCCTACCCAGACTTGATTTTGTTCTGCTTTTTTTGTTCCGGAGAAAGCAAAAAATGCAACCAGTATAAATGTTATGATGACCGCAAACTGTACATATGGAAAATAATACAATTGTTTGAGAAACATTGAATCATCGTAATATAAATATTGTTTTGAATTATCGAATTTTAATTCAATAGGTGCTTTTTTAGCTTTAAAACTTGCAATTTTTTTTGTGTAAAATTCATTAATGGCTGTTTTTGGCTCATTTAAATTTCGTGTGAAGATAACCTGATTGTTGGCATCGGTGTAAATGATTGGGATAGTTGTGTTTCCTTCTATGATTTTTATTATCAAATCCAGATTTGTGTTTTCATCTGCCTGGTTTGATTGTCGTATGGCTTCGGCCCAGATTTCTACTTTTTTTCGCTCTTCCAATGCCAATGAATTTGCCAGGCGATTGGTAAATAGAGTAGAAACTGATACAATGCCAATGGCTAAAACAATGAAAATAAGTTTCAACCGTTGGGATATTTCGTATAATTTATTGATATTAAGCATAAAGTTGAACTGGAATTGTAATGAGCTTGTCTTTTTTGTAGAGAACGTCAAATATACTAAAAAAGTATGAATCAAAACTTTGATTTTACATATGCATAAATTATCGTATCTTTGCAGGGAATACGGTGAAAAGCTATTGTTGGACAATGAAATGCTAATAACTTGTAACTAAAAACAGATAACAGAATACCCATGCATAAATCCGGTTTTGTAAATATTGTAGGCAACCCCAATGTGGGCAAATCTACTTTAATGAACGCCTTAGTAGGTGAGCGAATATCCATTATAACTTCTAAAGCTCAGACTACGCGTCATCGTATTTTGGGAATCGTAAACGGTGAAGATTTTCAGATAGTTTATTCGGATACTCCCGGTGTGTTGAAACCAAATTATCGACTTCAGGAATCCATGCTTAAGTTCTCACGTTCGGCTTTATCAGATGCTGATGTGTTGCTTTATGTGACAGATGTTTTCGATGCATACGAGAAAAATGAAGATTTTGTAGAAAAAGTAAAGTTGAATCCGGCTCCACTTTTACTTATTATCAATAAAATAGATTTGATTGACGAGGAAAAGCTAGTTCTGTTGGTCGAAAAATGGAAAGAATTATTGCCTCGTGCAGAAATTTATCCGGTTTCGGCTTTAGAGAAATTCAATATTGATACTTTGTTTAGCCGGATTAAAGATCTTTTGCCTGAATCTCCTCCATTTTTCGACAAAGATCAGTTGACAGATAAAC
>DATFAW010000164.1:0-4486 GCA_035254165.1 Paludibacter sp. | reverse complement strand
AGTTCACTTCTTGCTGTATTTCAAGATTCACGAAACGATTTTTGGATTCTGTCTGATGATCAGGGCTTGAACAGATACTCTCCAACCACCAAAAAACTTTATAGTTATAAATCGCCAACTAAGATAGGAAGTAATCTGACTTCAGCAATCTGCGAAGATCATTTGGGAAATATTTTCGTAGGCACACTGACTTCCGGACTTTTTAAGTACAACAGAATTGCCGATAAGTTCGAACAGATTGCTTACGCTAAATCCCAACAAGGCCTTCCTGTAAAATGCTTACTCATTGACAAACAGAAAAAATTGTTGGTGGGTACAGATGGCATGGGCATGAAAGTCTATAACGATAAAAAGAATCGGTTAGAGGATATTGAAATGCAGTCTTCTTTGTTCGATTTCTCTAAAATGAAAGTGCATTCGGTTTTGCAAGATAAAGCCGGAAATCTATGGACCGGTATTTTTCAGAAGGGAGTTTATTTTACACCGAACAATCCTAATAAGTTTACTATATTGGGATATAAATCATTTGATAAAAATATAATCGGGTCTAGTTGTGTGATGTCTATCTTGAAAGATAAAGACAACACAGTTTGGGTTGGGACGGATAATGATGGAATTTACGGAGTTGAAAGTGCAGGAAATGTAAAGCATTATTCGCACAGCACAACAAACTCCGTTTCCAGCACTATCATGTGTATTTTTCAGGATAGTAATCACGACATTTGGTTGGGTTCATATTTAAATGGGCTTTCTAAATTCAACAAAAATAACGGCAACTGCACCTATTACAATCAAATCCCACCAAGTATAGGAAATAATTTTCTGAGTAATAAGGTTATGTGTATTACTGAAGATAAGCATAAAAATCTGTGGATCGGAACTAATGGTGCCGGCCTGTATTCTTTTGATTTAAGCACTCAGACGTATAAACAGCATTATGCTCATGATGGTGGACATAATGGAAAGATATTGAGCGATGGCATTAACTGTATTTTAAATGACCGGGATGGATTTATTTGGATTGGAACGTTTAGAGGAGTGTGCAAAATAAATCCGCAAACAAATAAAATTGTAAACTACACAACAAAAAACAACATGCTGCCGGGCTATATAGTGTATGCAATAGCTGAAGACCATAAAGGCAACATCTGGATCGGAACTACAGAAGGACTAGCATGTTATGATAAGAAAAAGAATCAATCCCAATTATATACGATGGCTGATGGATTGCCAAGCAATGTAATTTGTGGCATATTGGAAGATGAAAAAGGAAACATATGGTTAAGTACACATATGGGAATATCAAAATTAATTGTGGCAGAGAAAAAATTTGTAAATCATTATGCTTTTGATGGTTTGCAAGGTAATGAGTTCTCAAAAGGCGCTACATTTCATGCTGGCAATGGCGAAATGTTTTTCGGAGGAATAAGTGGCGTAAGTCGCTTTTATCCTCATGAAATTAATGATGTGCGAAAACGATTACAGATATACCTTACAGAGCTATACATCTTGGATGTCCCTATAAAGAAAGGTGATAAGCCGGGAAATAAACAAATAATAAGCCGGTTCATATCCGATGTGGATACTATTCATTTGGGATATAAAGACAATATGTTTAGCCTGGAATTTTCAACTTTTGATTTTGGTAATTCAGAACGAGTTTATTATCGGTATAAGATGGCTGGATTGAATTCCGAATGGATGAATACTGAACAAGGTGTAAGTCGCATCAACTTCACAAATATAAGTTATGGAACTTACAAACTAAAAGTCAGGGCTTGTATCCAGGATAATATGTCGCCCGAAAAAGAGTTTCTTATTATTATCTCTCCGCCTTGGTACTTATCATGGTGGGCTAAGACTTTTTATTTTATTTTATTTCTCTTGCTTGTTTTCGGCATTACCAAGTACATTCTAAATCAGATTGAGCATAAACAGGAAATGATGCGGCGTGAACATGCCGAACAAATCAACGAAGCCAAGCTACAGTTTTTCATCAATATCTCGCACGAAATACGTACTCCAATGACTTTAATTATTAGTCCGTTGGAAAAACTCATTTCTGAGAATATAGATATAGAAAAGCAAAAAGTATATCAAATGATGTACCGCAACGGACAACGCATCCTGCGACTAATTAACCAGCTAATGGATATCCGAAAAATTGACAAAGGCTTGATGTTTGTAAAGATGAGAGAAACCGACATCGTTGGGTTTATCGATGACTTAATGCAAACATTCGAGTATCAGGCGAACAAGCGTAATATTCATTTTGAGTTTCGACACACCGAACCTCAACTGAGCGTGTGGATAGATTTAAATAACTTCGATAAAGTATTGCTGAATATTCTTTCCAACGCTTTTAAGTACACACCTGAGAATGGTGATATAATTGTATCACTTCGTACCGGAACGAATGAAAATGAAGAAGGACCTTTGCGAAATTATTTTGAAATTATCATTTCCGATACCGGCATAGGTATCGAAGAAGAAAAGATTGAACGAATATTCGAACGTTTTTACCAGATTGATAACGATCAGACAAAATCAAATTTCGGAACCGGTATCGGGCTCCACTTAGCTCGTTCATTGGTTCAATTGCAACATGGGGTTATTCGCGCCCGTAACAAAAAGGAAGGGCAAGGCAGTGAGTTTGTTGTACGTTTGCCGTTGGGGCATTCGCACCTGAGCGATCTGGAAATAGAAAACCATAGTGCCGCCCAAGGAACAAATCAAAGAACGCCTATTCATGTGCCCTATACGATTCTGTATGATGAAATGGCTGTCGGGGATGCAACAAAAATAAAATCAAAAACAAAGTATCGCATTTTAGTGGTAGACGATGAAGATGAAATCCGGCAATATATCCGCGCCGAATTGTCGGATATGTATAAAATCTCCGAATGTAAGAATGGAAAAGAAGCATTGGATTTTATTCTCAAAGAAAAACCCCATTTGATTATAAGCGATGTAATGATGCCTGAAATGGATGGAATAACCTTATGCAAAAAGTTGAAATCGAACATCAATGTAAATCATATTCCTATCATATTGCTCACGGCAAAATCGGGAGACGAAGATAAGGCTGAAGGATTTGATATTGGAGCCGACGCTTATGTGGTAAAACCGTTTAATGTGGAGTTACTGAAAAAGCGAATTGCCAATTTGTTAGGAAACCGTGAACGGTTGGAAATGAAACCTTCTGATTCTGAAGAAAATAAATTGCTTATAAAACCTGTTGTGATGCGTTCGTCGGATCAGGTATTATTGGAAAAAGTAATGAAAATCATCAATGAAAATATCGCTGATTCTGATTTAAATGTTGAATTTCTGGCCAGCGGTGTAGGTATGAGCCGTGTTCATATGCATCGAAAACTAAAAGAGCTTACTAATCAGTCAGCTCGTGATTTCATTAAATCTATTCGACTTAAACAAGCGGCTGAATTGTTGTCTACTCAGAAAATAGGAATTTCGGAGCTTGCCTATGCATTGGGTTTCTCGAACCTATCTCATTTTTCTAATTCTTTCCACGAGTTCTATGGTATGTCACCCAAAGAATATGCCCAGCATATTAATGAGGATAAAAAAGTTTGATTAACATTGCAGGTACTTGTTACTGGCATATAAAAAAGCAGTCGAATCTATTTTCGACTGCTTTTTTTGTATGCCAATAGCCAATGGATAGAAGAATAAACTCTAAACACCTTATCCATTAAATTACATAATGACATTTGGATTTATAAAGTTATTTTATTCCTGCTTACAAAATAAATTTCAACACATAAAGCAAGACAAACTCATATAATTCTTTTTAAGCAATCTTATGTACCTTATGTAGTTAGAACTTTAGTTTAGTAAAGTTAAAATCAGACATTAATTAACAACTCTGCACTTTGAAGAAATACTAATAAATATTAGCAAAGTCATGATGAAATCTGCGATTAAAACTACAAATGTAACGTGGGATTAAATTTATGTAACAAAATATGCTTGCGTGTAACATGCAGAAAAATCTGTGAAACATTGTGGATAGGTGTGTAAAATCTAAATACGTAAGTTTGCATCAAAGTATAATTTATCATTTTTCGTATATCGAATTCGCGTTATCTTATGCTGCGACTATTTTGGATTATATTGGTTTCATTAAGTATATAGGTTAGTTAGGAAATAAAAATCAATAAGAATAATATACTATTTACAAACATAGCTTAAACGATACGGCATTAACTATAAGCCCCCTTCAGAGGAACCAACGGTCAGCGGCCGAAAAGAAGGCAGTAAAACAAATAAAATTCCGCTCCAAGCCCCTAACCGGGAATGCAAAACACTTTCGTATTTGGAGATTGAAGATAGGATATTATATACGTTTACTTAGTTTCAACCATAACTTATAATTTACAAGTATAACTGTTGGTGTTTTATTTGAATTCATCAAGATATTCTGACATTATTTATTCTCGAAGAATCTTTAATTTAAAAACTCAAG
>DATFAW010000163.1:0-12141 GCA_035254165.1 Paludibacter sp. | reverse complement strand
AAGAGGTTACAAATATATATAAAATATTTCGTAAAAACACGATAGTTAGTAAAATATTTTAATTACTTTTGTTGCATTAATAAAATAGCACATGTTTTGTTGTCTTGTTAATCATTTTTTAATGTTTGAATACATTTCGTTTTTTTTGTTTGTTCGGAATAAGAAATGTCCATTGTTTTGTAACAGATATTACCCGTTTTGTAATTAGTCTGTTTTTCGCTGAAATGATTTATCATTATTTATATTACAACTTTTAAATTCCCGGATTTGAATAATAGGTCTGACTTATACTATAAATTTATATAACATGAAAATTAAAGCGACTTTTTTAGACGAGATCAGCCATGATATACCTCATCAAAATTGGGGAGAGAAAGAATGGGATGCTGATTTTGCGCATATGAAAGCCATTGGAATTGAAATGGTAGTTCTTATTCGGTCAGGTTATAAACGCTGGCAAACGTTTCCTTCGGAAGTGCTTACTAAAGCAGAGAAGTGCTACACACCGCCAATTGATTTGGTGCAATTGTTTCTCGATTTAAGCACTAAATATGGTATGCAGTTTTACTTTGGGCTTTACGACTCCGGCAGGTATTGGGTGGATGCGGAGTTTTGGACTAATGGAAATTACGAACGCGAGGTTAAGGTAAACAAAGAGCTGATAGAAGAAGTATGGGGAAAATACGGACACTGCAAGTCATTTGCAGGTTGGTACTTGTCGCAGGAATGCAGCCGGAATAATGGTAAAATAATAGAGATGTTTGCCCAACTAGGTCAATATTGTAAAACTGTCTCTAATGGTTTGCCGATTCTTATTTCACCTTACATTGATGGTAAAAAGAATATTAGCCAATACACTTCCGAAACGGCTCGTGCTGAAGCAGTCACATTGGAAAGCCATGAGGAGGAATGGGACAAGATATTTGCCGGAATAAAAGGAGCAGTGGATATTGTTGCGTTTCAGGACGGACATGTTGAATACGACGAGCTTGTCGATTTCCTGAAAATAAACAAACGTCTTTGTGACAAATACGGCATGGAATGTTGGACCAATTCAGAAACATTCGATAGGGATATGCCTATTAAATTTTTACCAATTAAGTGGGAAAAATTAAAGTTGAAATTAGAGCTGGCAGATGAAGCCGGAATTGAAAATGCAATAACTTTCGAGTTTTCACATTTCATGAGTCCACAGTCAGCCTATTTACAAGCAGGACATCTATATAATCGATACCGCGAATATATTGAACAATAAAACATAAAACAGAAATGGATTTTAAAAAACTAGCAGAACAATACAAGGGAGAATTACTGAATAATGTATTGCCATTTTGGCTCGAAAACTCACAGGATAAAGAGTTTGGAGGATATTTTAGCTGCTTGGACCAAACCGGGAAAGTGTTTGATACTGATAAATTTGTCTGGTTACAAGGACGTGAAGTTTGGATGTTTGCCATGCTTTACAATAAAGTAGAAAAACGTCAGGAATGGTTGGACTGTGCTATACAAGGCGGCGAGTTTCTAAAGGAATACGGACACGATGGCGATTATAACTGGTATTTTTCGCTAACCCGCGAAGGTCAGCCACTGGTAGATCCGTATAATATTTTCTCTTATACTTTTGCGTCCATGGCTTTCGGGCAGTTAGGTTTAGCCACAGGAAACAAAGAATATGAGCAAATAGCAAAAATCACTTTTGAGAAAATACTTTCGAAAGTTGATAATCCGAAGGGGAAATGGAATAAAGCACATGCAGGTACCCGCAACTTGAAAAACTTTGCATTGCCGATGATCCTTTGTAACCTGGCATTGGAAATAGAACATTTGCTGGATGAAGAATTTTTGGTTGAAACTATCGAAACCTGCATATATGAAGTGATTGATGTATTTTATCGTCCGGAGTTGGGAATCGTAGTGGAGAATGTAACGCTTGACGGCGAGCTTTCGGACACTTTTGATGGACGACTTGTTAATCCCGGACATGCTATCGAAGCCATGTGGTTTATTATGGATTTGGGCGAGCGGCTGAATCGTCCTGAATTGATAAAAAAAGCAACCGATATTGCTTTGAAAATGGTAGAATACGGCTGGGACAAAAAGTACGGAGGTATTTTCTACTTCAAAGATAGATTAGGCTGTCCGCCACAGCAGTTGGAGTGGGATCAGAAATTATGGTGGGTTCACGTAGAGGCTTTGATAACCATGATAAAAGGATATCAATTGACTGGCTCTAAAGAATGTTTAGTTTGGTTCGAAAAAATCCATGAATATACATGGTTGCACTTCAAAGATTCAGAATATCCAGAGTGGTTTGGTTATTTGAACCGTCAGGGCGAGGTGCTATTAAATTTAAAAGGCGGAAAATGGAAAGGTTGCTTCCATGTGCCACGCGGCATGTATCAGTGCTGGCAGGTATTGGCAAAAATAGAACAATAAAACAATAGGACAATAAAAGGTTTGTAAGCAGATTAAGGTGTTGGTATTAACGTATTAGAAGATAAAGAATAAACTTCCTTTAAATAATTATTAATTCAAATTTATGAAAAACTTCAACTTATCAAAACTGCACTTACGGGGCAATCGACGCCTCGTGCTGCTATGGATGTTGTGTTGTGCATTTGTTGTAAATGCCCAGATAAACATTCAGGGAAAAGTGAAAGACACCAATGGTGAGCCTTTAATAGGGCTTAGCGTAATGGTTAAAGGTACAACAACAGGTACGGTTACCGACGTAGATGGTCATTTCTCCATCAAAGTCCCTAATCAAAAGTCCGTATTGGCTTTTTCATTTGTAGGTTATACAAAACAAGCGATTACAGTTGGTACAAACAAAGAATTCACGATCATTATGCAAGAAGATAATACGCTTCTTGATGAGGTAATGGTGGTAGGTTACGGTACCCAAAAGAAAAGTACTTTAACCGGATCTGTCTCCCAGATCAAAGGAGATCAATTACTAACAACTCCCTCTACCAATATATCCAGCTTATTGGGAGGCCGGGTAGCCGGTATTCAGTCTGTACAAACTTCGGGTCAACCGGGTGCTGATCAGGCTGCGTTGACTATTCGTGGTTCAATTTACAACGTAACTTATATTGTTGATGGAATGCCCCGCTCAATAAATGATGTTGATCCGAATGATGTTGAATCTGTATCTGTATTAAAGGATGGAGCTGCTGCTGCAGTTTACGGATTAAAAGGAGCAGGTGGGGTTGTTATTATTACCACTAAAAAAGGGCATGTTGGTAAATCTCAAATTACGTATAACGGATCATTGGGTATTTCACGAAATGCAAACTTTCCAAAGTTTCTCGACGCTCCCAGCTATGCTTTATATTACAATAAAGGTTTAGAAATGGATGGAAACAGTCCTGTTTTTACGAAGTCTCAAATTTCAAAGATGACGAATGGCGATGATTCTGATGGTTGGGGAAATACCAACTGGTTGGATGAAATATTCGGAACCGGACAAAATCAACAGCACAGCGTAACCGTACAAGGCGGTAATGAGAATTTAAAATATTTTACTTCGCTGGGCTACCTGGATCAGGCAGGTAATATCAAAAACTACACCTATAAGCGCTACAACATGCGTGCTAACATTGATGCTAACATTGCAACAAACTGGAAGTTTAGCCTCGGTATAGCCGGCCAGGTTGGACGAAAACAACGACCAGGGTACGAAGCCGGTGCATCGGGAGTGGATAAAGAGGGTACAAATGGAGATTCATGGATGACTATTGTGAATCAGGCAATTAATAACCATCCATATCTGCCTAAGACGTATAACGGACTGGATGTGGCGACTCCCAATGGAAGCAATCAACCTAACAGCCCACTGGCAGCCATAAATAAATCAGGGTTATACAAAACAAATAGCCAGGATATACAATCAAATGTAAGTTTACAATATGACGTTCCCGGAATAAAAGGTTTAAACTTTAAAGTGACAGGTTCTTATGACTTTGAAACATCCAGAAATAAAAATCTGAGCACTCCATATTATGTTTCAATGGCCAGAATACCCGATTCTTCAACTTCAGACATAAGTTTTGACAAAGTTATTGATGCACGTGGAAATACATTTTATTCATTAGGCGAAGGCGATGCTGAATATACTCAATTAGTAGGACAGGGAAGTATAAACTATGCTACTACAATTGCAAAGAAACACCATGTAGATGCAATGGTTTTGACTGAAATTCGCGATTACAAATCCAATAGTTTCGCTGCTTATGGAAAAAGTACCAGTCCGGTGTTCGGATCATTACCAGAACTGGGATTTGCGCAAGCTGCCGATAAACCTATTGGAGGCAAAAGCGATCAGACAAGAAGCATTGGTTATGTTTTCAGAATGAAATACGATTACGACGATAAATACCTGGCTGAGTTTACCGGACGATATGATGGTTCGTATAAATTTTCGGGAAATATAGGCGGAAAACGTTGGGGATTCTTCCCCTCACTTTCAGTAGGCTGGAGAATGTCAGGAGAAGACTTTATGAAAAATTTTAGTTCTATTGATAACTTCAAAATCAGGGGATCGGTTGGTATGCTTGGCAACGATGGAGTTCCGGCTTACTCTTACCTGAATACGTATGATTTTAGAGAAAACTCAACAAGCATTGGTGGAAATCTTGTCAATTCGATATATACAACCGGTTATGCAAATCCAAATTTGACCTGGGAACGTACGCTATCCTACAATGGAGGTTTTGACCTGACTTTGTGGAAAGGTCTGCTGGGTGTGGAATTTGATGCATTCTATAATTATACTTATGACATTCTTACACAAATGGGTTCAAACTATGCACCATCCATGGGTGGGTATTATCCTTCGTATGAGAACTATAAAAGAATGGATACTAAAGGTATTGAAGTAACTCTGACACATCGGAACCATATTGGTACAGGTAAAAACACCTTTAATTTTGGTAGCAGTTTAAATCTCACTTTGGCAAAGAGCCGTTGGTTGCGCTATCCCGATAGCCCCAATACTCCGGATTACGCAAAACTAACAGGAAAGGATGTTGGCACTCTATACGGTTGGGTTGCCGATGGGCTTTACCAAACGGAAAAAGAAATTGACAATTCTCCATGGCCTTTTGGCGAAAGACCACGTACAGGCGATATTAAATATGTAGACTTAAACGGAGATGGAATTGTAGATTATCAAGATAAGGCGTTTGTTGGAAAATCTAATAAACCGAAATTAGTTACAGGTTTGAACCTGTTTGGCGACTGGCATGGGTTTGACTTTAATATGCAATTCACAGGTGCTGCCGATTGCCAGGTATCTATGACCGGTACCTACTACAACGGATATGATGACAATACAATTTATACCAAAACATTTAATGGAGGTGCAAATTCACCTGCTTATTTGGTTGAGAATGCCTGGCGTCCGGATAATACCGGTGGAACATATCCACGGCTAACGGTCAAAGATCCGCATAACAACAATGGATTAGCTTCTACATTTTGGTTCCGTGATGGAAAATACATTCGCTTGAAATCGGCTCAAATCGGTTATACGCTTCCAGCTCTGCTGATGAAAAAAGTGGGAATTACCAAAACGAGAATCTATGTTCAGGGATCTAACTTGTTCACATTATCAGGGCTGCCTCAGGGTATTGATCCGGAATCTCCTAGTGTAAACAATGGCTACTATCCTCAACAAAAAACATTTATGACAGGTATTACCCTTACATTCTAAATTTGAAGATATGAAAAGTATAAATAAAAAAATATTGAGTGCTGTAATAATAGCTTGCTCACTTAGTTTTATGGGGTGTAGTGATTATCTTGACTTAACACCTACCGACAGAGCCTCCGACAAATTGATTTGGAGCAAACCGGAATACGCTGAATTGGCTGTAAATGATTTTTACAATTCAATCAATTTATATGGAAGCTTTGGTATAAACCAATCAGTTGATGGTATGACCGAAGGTTTTACCGAAACTTTGAAATACGGTTCGAAAACCAATAGCACCCACATGGACAGATGCAACTTGTTTGTATATGCCGGTGTAATGTCTGCCAGTTGGGCCTCGTATGATTTAGGAGCCTGGAGCGATTTATATACCCGCATTCGCCGGGTAAATGAAGCCATGAGCAATATGAATAAATATAGTGCTTTTGATGCAGCAACTACAGCACAAATTTCAGGTCAACTTCGTTTCTTTCGTGCCTATTATTATTTCGAATTGCTGAAGCGTTACAAAGAAGTGATTTTATATACTGAAAATCTCAATGATATTGCAACTAACAAGGCAGTTAGCACCGAAGCTCAAGGTTGGGATATGGTTGAAGCCGATTTGAAATTTGCAGGTGAAAACCTTCCCCAGGAATGGGAGGCAATTAATTTTGGACGTATTACAAGCGGAGCATCCTATGCTTTATTATCGCGGGCAATGCTTTATGCCGAAAGATGGGATGTGGCTAAAACTGCTGCGTCTAAGGTTATGAATTCAAATAAATACAAACTGGTTGCCAATTATAAAGATGCATTTAAATCGGGCAAGAATGGTAATACAGAAGCAATTCTAGAATATAACTACAGTGCAAGTGGTATATATCATAATTTTGATGATGAATTTTCACCTGCTGGCGACCCAGGCATTCAACAAGGTGGATTAGGAACGCCTACACAGGAAATGGTAGAGTCATACGAACTGGCAACAGGTGGTTTCCCCGATTGGTCGGAATGGCATGCCAGCACCACAACAACTCCTCCTTACGACAAGTTGGAACCACGCTTTCAGGCTTCAATTTTATTTAATGGAGCTTCGTGGAAAGGGCGTAAGATTGAACCTTTTGTGAATGGTGCTGACGGTTGGTGCCAATACAGCATTGATCCAGCTCCTGCAGGACGTACCACTACCGGTTATTATTTGCGGAAACTTGTTGACGAAACTCACAATCTCTCCGTAAAAACGGCAAGTACACAACCCTGGATTTCTATTCGTTATGCAGAAGTATTATTGAACTTTGCCGAAGCATGCTACCACACAGGGAAGGCAGATAGTGCTAATATAGCTGTTAAAGCGATCAGGGATCGGGTTGGATTACCTTATGCAAGTAAAAGTGGTACTGATTTAATGGCTGCTATCCGCCAGGAACGTAAAGTTGAGCTTTCTTACGAAGGACTTCTTTTCTGGGATATGCGTCGTTGGAAATTAGCCGCTACTCAATACACCGGCTATCGGGTGCATGGACTAAAAATTGAAAAAAATCTTGATGGCACTTTTACGTACACCTACGTTGATTGTGACAAACAAGATCGCTTCTTCTCGGAAAAGTTATACCGCCTTCCTCTTCCACAAGATGAGTTGGTAAACAATACGGCTATTCAACAATATCCAGAATGGAGATAACACGTAATAATAAAAGCAATATGAAAAAGCATATATATATAATACTAACAGGAATTGTGGGACTTTTCCTGGGTTGTCAATCGCCCGATGATCTCGTTTCATCGACCAATAATATGGGACTGAATAGTCTAACAACCTATTTTGTTGAAGGTGATTATACCAAAGCTGAATTTAAAACAACGGTAACAGATCTCAATTCCGATATCGTTATTAATATTCCCTATTATTATCCGGAGGAAAGTAACCTGATGACAGCAATCACTCAAATGAGAGTGATTGCTTCGATGGACGATAATTGCACTATTTCTCCAAAACTAGGAATCTTGGATTTGACAAAAAAGAATTACTTCCAGTTTACAAATGGACGTGGCGAAACCAAACAAATTTGTATTACCGGAGCAATTAAAAAGTTAAGCGGTACTCAAATTACCTATTTCGCAGTTCCGGCAAATGATGCAACGGGTTTTGGAGGTGTAACGGGAACTATCGACCAGGATAAAAAAGTGATTTCGCTGATTACTACCGACGATCTCTCGGCTGTGAATGTAGATTTCAAACTATCACCGCATGCCACCATTTCGCCCGATCCGAAAGCTACTATTGTAAATTTGAATGCCAGTACACAATTTACGGTAACTGCCCATGATGGAACCACTAGTGTTTATACGGTAAGTAAAGCAGCTCCTGAAAAAGTGCCTTATGGTTATCGGTCTGGCAGCCAGAAGTTACTCTGGTCATTCGACTTCACAACTGCAGGTTTTGCATGGGGTGCTACAAACAATGCATCGCTGGCATCTATCGGAAACAACCTGATTGTAAACATGGGTAATGGCAGTACACCAATTTATTTCAATAGAATTACCGGAGTGAAGGTTGGCACAATAACCTTAGGTTCGGCCAGTGCAAGCGGTTGTGTAACCAACGATTTGAACGGAAACCTCTTGCTTTGTAACTATGCTGCCGATGGCAATACATTCCGGATTTACAAAACAAAATCGGTAACTGCAGCTCCTTCAGCATTTATATCTTACAGCAATTCTACAGGGTCTATACTTGGGCGAAAAATGTCGGTACAAGGTAGCATTGATGGTGACGCAATTATTAGTGCCGAGCTTGAGAATGCTAATGGTTCAAGTAGCTACGTTCGTTGGATTGTAAGCGGTGGAACCGTTGGCAGTCCGGAAATAATTACCATGACTGGTATTGCCGGTTGGAGCAGTGGTGTTACCATTGGCGATATTGTTTATCCAACCACAAATCCATCGGATGGCTATTTTACATCTTTCTATGATGCTGATGTATTGCATTACATGAAAGGAACAACCAGCCAGGCTAGTTTAAATCCTCAAAGTGATGGTAGTGCATGGGGATACAATAATAGTTGCCTTGATGTAAAATCATTCAACGGAGCCAGGTATTTGACAATGGGTGCTATTTCCCATTTCCCTCAATGGGGTATGAATACGCAACTCTATTTGTATGATGTAACAAGTATGGGACAATTCACAGGCACTGTTGATGCATCTCCGTCACTTATGTTCAAGCCGGCGATCACCTCATACAATAGTACCGACGGAGTATCGGCTACCGGCGATGTTCTGTTAGTACCTTCGGCTGATGGATATACATTGACTTTGTATTACATCGATAATAATTGTAAGGCACTTGGGGCTTATCAGTTCGATTGTATTAAAAAATAAGAAGAGGTATAGTTTTGTCACCCTTATTCTAGTCAATAAGGGTGACGGAACTTCCTTAGATAAATTCTCCTAATAACTTCGTTTCGCGTGTATAAAATGAAATGTAAAACATCGAATATCCTCATTGCTTTTGGGTTTGTTTTTATTCAAACGCTCTTGTCATGCAGTCATAATAATAGCAGTAATACTCCTGCATGGGAATGGGATGACCCTGCCGGTAATGCAAGTGGTCCCGATTCGGCAATTCTGGCTCAAGGCTGGAAACTACAAACCGGATTTGGCGATTTGCCAACCTACATAAAAGTTTATAAATCTGCTTCCATATTATTAAATAAAAATGCGATTGCCTACATAGCGGTAGCCGATATGAATAAGCAAGCCACATTCAATGTGCTGGGCCAGGCAACAGGTTATAAAACTCCTACTGAATTTTATAATGCAGACAATGCTCCAATCATAATCAATGGTGGTTATTTTTGGGATGGAAGTTCATTAAGCATGTTGTGCCGCGACAGCAAAGTGATTTGTCCAAACAATCAAATAGAATACCGGTCGAATGCCACAGTGCTTTATTACCCAACCCGGGGTGCATTCGGACTTATGGCTGATGGAACGTATAAGGTTAACTGGATTTATACGAACAACGATGTGACTTATTCATATCCTGCTCCGGCAAGTAACAAAAGCGGAACAACGCCTCTGGCTATGCCATCGGCTTCATTTCCTGCTGGTGCCACTTTATGGAAAGCCAAAACAGCTATTGGTGCCGGTCCGGTTTTGATTAAAGATGGAAAGGCTATCAATTCATTTTCCGAAGAATTGTTTGATGCCGAAAGTGGCATACAACCAGAAATAAATGCCCCCCGAACATCCATTGGTATTACAAAAAATGGTTATATGATATTTTTTGTTTGCGAAGGCAGAAACATGACTCCCGGTGTAGCTGGTTTTACGCTGGCCGAAGAAACAAAGATACTTCAGAGTATAGGTTGTGTGGAAGCGTTAAACCTCGATGGTGGCGGATCATCTTGTATGTTGGTAAATGGTCAACAGACTATTAAGCCAAGCGATGGTACCCAACGAAAAGTGGTTACTGTTGTTTCATTTAAGTAATTGATTTGATAAATTATGAAAACAACTAAATTATTTTTCTCCCTACTTCTCTTTTTCTTTGTTTTTCTCCTTTCATCATGTAAGGACGGTTCGACCGGTTTACCGGATGTAGTTGCTCCTGAGCCTACTGACGGAACATTCAATGTCAATCCAAATGCAGTGGTGGCAGATGTTATAAAGAAAAATAATATAACGGTATGGATAGAAGGTAATGCCAATTTCGAACGATTGAATTCGGCAGATAAGATGAATACTGTTTTGGCTAAAATTAAGGCCATGGGTGCTACCGGAATTATTGTTGAAGTAAAAGGAATGACCGGTTTGGTACAATACAATAGCAGCATTGCTGCTCATCTGAAAGAAAGCAATGGGATGACTCAGCCGGAATCGCTTGATTATTTAGGTGAAATGGTGAAAGCTGCCCGCAAGAATAATCTGTACATTTATGCAGCCATGAGCATTATGACCGAAGGTTATGGCGGTCGTGGACTGGCTTATACGAATGCCGATTTTATGAATATGCAGGCTCAGATTGTTCAGGTCAACAATAGTGCTGGAACCGATGTAACGGTAAAGAAAATGGCTGATATGCCTAATGCTTCCGGGGCGGTATTCATGAATCCTATTTACCCCAAAGTGTATGATTATGAAGTGTCACTGCTTAAAGAGGTGGTGCAGAACTACGATGTTGATGGAATTATTCTGGATTATTGCCGCTACTACGACATATCTTCCGATTTCTCCGCTTATTCATTGGAGCAGTTTAAAACCTGGGCAAATCTTTCGGCCACACCAACTCCTTCGGATATAGTGAAATCGTGGGAACGAAATACTTCGGGCGACAACGTAGGAACCGGAGTGAAAGAAGCCGGAACGTATGCACGCCAATGGCTCGAATGGAGAGCATCGAATATCAAAAATATTGTACATAAATTGCGTGGAGACTTGAAAGCCGTAAAACCAAATATTGTATTTGGTACCTATAGCGGAGCGTGGTACGATTCTTATTATACAGTCGGGGTGAATTGGGCTAGTAGCAATTACGATGCATCCAAAGATTACCAGTGGGCAACTTCTACGTACAAAAATACCGGGTATGCCGAAGAATTGGATCAGTTCTATACGGGAAATTACACCGGTACCATAAATGGAGCAGGGTGGTGGACTGTAAACGGACAGTTATCAGGAGCAGATATTGTACTGAAAAGTGCAACAGGTTTATTAGCTTCCCGATATTATGGGGCTGTGGATTTGGGAAATACACAATGGGCTGATAAAAGTAATATGGCCACCGCCATTTCTACTATTTTGAATCATACGGGTGGCATCATGCTGTTCGATTTAGTACATATTGATACTCCAAAATATAATCAATTTGGAGTGCAATTATATGATGATATCAAAACAACGATTAGTACATATAAGAATAAATAGATTGTTTTTATTGCAAACTAAGTGTTGATTTCTAATTTATAGCAAAGGCTATCGATTAGTTCGTATTATACGATTTCATCTTGACTTTTTAATGATAGTATAATGTCGCTCCTACGGAGCTTAAAAAATCGAATTTAATTACATACTACCATAATATCGCTTCTCCGAAGCTCTTAAAATGCTCCGTTAGGAGCAATATTATGGTAGAAATATTAATTTCGATGAAACAAAAGCTTCGTAGGTGTGATATTATAAAAAGTCAAGACGACTTCTACTAATTCAAGTCTGCATTGTAACAACTCAAGCTTGTTTTATTCTAATTCAAGTCTGTTTTGTATCAATTCAAGCTTGCTTTGTTCTAAAACAAGTTAGCATTGTAACAAATCAAGCTAGTTTTATTCTAATTCTAATCTGTTTTGCATCAATTCAAGCTTGTTTGCTCTTAACAGAGCTTTGCGTGAATATTAATCAGGTCTTGCGAGTTCCAACTCGCGGCATTTAGATAATATTGCGAA
>DATFAW010000162.1:0-3030 GCA_035254165.1 Paludibacter sp. | reverse complement strand
ATGATGGTCGGGAAATGATTATATGACAATCAAAAAGCGAAATCTAAGGCAAAGCGGATTCCGGATTTGTTGATATTTGGGTGATCCAGATAGGTCATTCTCCATACATAATCTATCCGAAGCACCTTAAATATATTTTCGATCCCGATGCCAGCTTCCAGATAAGGTGTTTTACCCATAATGTATGATCCGGTTGGAAACTGAAATAAACCGTTGTTGTAAGTAGGATCATTCTCTTTGTTTAGGCTTCCATACATTCCCCGGAAAGAAAGTATTTCCCGTAGTTTCAGGTATTGGATTAATGGGATTCGATTAAGGATAAGACCATTCATGTTGTAATCCAAATCCCATGAAACGTACTGATCGTTGATAAACTCTGTAGCATTCATCATGGAAAATGATTCATATTGAACTATGTAGGACAGGTTGGCATTGGGAAGAATCAACAACGGGAATGGTTCTTTGCCCCATACCTTTCCGGCTTTGATAATAACATTGGCATTGCCAAAAGCTGAAAACCAAAATCGTTTTTTAAAACCGAACTCAGTTCGACCGTAATTGTAATCTGAACCCAGGGTACCTTTCACTGCCATGGTGTGTGAAAGTGTGAAAACAGGGGCGTTGCGGGTGATAGCATAACGTCTGCCCGGCGTTTGATATATCTTCTCTCCGGGTGCATAACGCAACCTGAATTCAGCTTCGCCCAATGAAAACGAAGAGATATTGTTGAGAGTGTTATTATCAATAAACGGCAGATATCGGGTTGCAAATTCAGTACGATATCTTAGCCCCAGACCATAAGACAGTTGTGAATAGAATTCCTGGTTGTAGTTTAACTCCACTTTCCGTTGATAGGTGATTCTGTCGTCGGCTTGACTTTTAAACGAGAGCAGAACATTATCCGCCGAGGTGTTATAATATTGTCCCAGCCTGTTTATCTCGTAGCTATAGGATGCGCGGATAGAATGAACTGGGAATTCGTTTGCCAGTTTTTTCTTTTTTTTAAATGAATATTCCAACTCGGCCAGATATTTTGCTTTCTGATCTTTGGTTCCGTAAGCCAGATACCCTTTTATAAACCAATGATCATTTAAACCAGCCGTAGTAAAACCACCTATACGTAGCCGGACACCTTCTGCTGTATTTGAACTTATTGCAGAGTAGAGGGGGCCGAGTGTCATTTTATTGTTTTGAGTAGCTGTCTCTACGTATCCGGTCACTGCTATTCCAAAAGCTTTTTCGAGGTAGTAATAAAATGGATCCCGGCGCAGCTGTTTAAGCATAGCGTCCACTGATTTTCCGTTTGAATCCATCTGCTCAAGTCGGGTTTTCACCCAAAAGCTATCCGGTTTGATTACATTATCTGCTTCAATGATATTTTCTTTTTCTTTAAAAATAGCTTTATCAGACGGGCTATCGAACGAATGATGGGAGTATGTGCTTGTCCGGCGTGCATAAAATCCATTGGATTTAGCCAAAATAGCAAATTCTACTTTAATGTCATCGTACATCAATAGGCGTGTACCATCCGGAGCGCGACTAAATACCTGATCGATGCTCATATCCTGAATGTAATTGAGGTTAATATCCTTGGGGAAGTTGAGCTTGACTTTCTTTACAAAATAAGTAGAGTCGAGCGTGATGTATAAATGACCTGTAAATCCGGTTGATTGTGAAGAAAAAGGAACGAATCCTAAGTCAGCACACCTTTCTCCTCCAACCATTACCGTATCCATTAAATAGTATTTATAAAAATCAGGTGCACCCACCGAAAGCGGACTGACGAAAATTCTGAGAAACAGGTTTATATTATTTTCATAAATATCAACATCTTTGAAAACTTCTCCTAAAAACTGATTAACCCCTTCTTCTGGCAGCATTTGCTCAATTCCGGAATTTCTTTTTGCTGTTATTATTCTTTTTTCCACGCGGGGAGATTTTTGATAGTAATAATCTTCTATCTTCTCTTTGGTGGAAATAGGGAGAATGGGTTTGCCCGATAAGGTAGAGGTATCTACATAATTTGTTAGGAAACTGTACTTGTGAAGGAGTTTTGAGTTTCTTTCTTTTCGGAAATTATTTAAAGCAATGTTGATTTCTTCATCATGTTCATAATGGTAATAGGCTTTATTGTAAGGATTGTATTGATTTTTAGATTTGATCACTCTTTTTACAAAATCAACAGCCGGATTTCCCTTTTTCTTATACTTCCTTTTTTTGGGTTTGATTATCACCTCCGACATTTTATACGAAGCAGGAGACAGTTGTATTTTTAATGTCGTGTTTTTCAGGGAACTGATGATAATTGTTTTTTCTCTATAACCTATAGAGCTGGCTGATAGCAACATCGCAGAACTGGGAACGCTCAATGAGAACTTGCCGGAGTTATCGGTCATTGCACCAACGGAGCTGCCTTTCAAAAAAACAGAAATAAACGGCAAAGGCTCCCCGGTAACGGAATCGGTAACAATTCCTTTTATTTTGTTTTGAGCTTTGGCTACGTTCGAAAAACAAGCGAGCAGCAAAAGAACAATAATTATGGAAAGATGTTTTTTTGGGGACATAGTTTGGTTTGAATGAAGCTAACGATGTTTCAGTATTCTGTGTTTATAAATGCTTTTTTTTGTGTTGATATGTAATGCGTTAGTCCTTAGTATTTTGTGGCTTATGCTTTATGTTGCAATATAATTCCTCTGCGTAAATCTATTTCACTCTGCAAATATAGACATTATGCAGAAAAATAATATTTGTTATGCTAAAAAAGATGCTTTCAGTCTACACTTGTGCTAAATGTATCTGTGTTGTTATCGTTCAATTTCTGAATCTATCGGAAGCCAACATAGATTCAATACTTCAAAATCTGTTTCGATTGAACTATCCGAACGGATTTTTTGTTTGTGTAAAATCGGTTTAAATAGCTATTTTTAAATTTATTGGGATTTGTTTTGCAAATTGTATGGTTGGTAAAGTGAAATTTGTAGATTTGCAGGTAAAAGAGAAAAATGAAAGAATGCGATTGTAATTGCATGT
>DATFAW010000161.1:0-2767 GCA_035254165.1 Paludibacter sp. | reverse complement strand
TTTTTTATTTCCGCCTTTTTTCAATGCATTTTCGATGGCAGGAAGATTCACATTAGCTGGAACCTGCATGTCTTTGCTTCCATTGATAGCCAGCACCGGACATTTTACTTTTTCGAGCATAGGTGCCGGATTGTATTTAATAAAGTTCAGCATCCAGGGAGTAAGGCGGGCTAATTGTTGTTTTACAATGTCGTCTTCTTTTGCATCTTTAGGAACGTCGGGCATTTCCTTTATTTTCAGTTTGATATAATCCGACAATTTAGTTTTAAGCGTACTGTCATTGGTCGATTTAGTAATAATGTCGAAAATTTCACGATTAATATTGGCTGTTTGTTTTAAATCTTCTTCTTTAACTCCTGCTGCACGGCCAATCAGGTCTTGTTGAAGTAAAAGAATATCACCACCCGAAACAGCAGCTCCAGCCATAAGTACTATAAATCGTATATCTTTTCTGTTTACTGCCACCATGGGCGCAACAATTCCGCCTTCGCTATGACCAATTAATCCAATCTTTTTTGCATCAATGTCTTTGCGTGTTTTTAGATAATCTACTGCTGCCGAAACATCAGTTGCAAAATCGGACGTGAGTGCTTTTGCAAAATCACCTTTCGAAGTACCTGTTCCACGATCGTCGAAACGTAACACACCAATGCCATTACGGGTCAGATAGTCCGATAGAACCAGAAAAGGTTTGTGACCCATCAATTCTTCATCACGGTTTTGCGGTCCGCTGCCGGTTATTAAAACTACTACCGGAAACTTACCTTCTTTTTTAGGTAAGGTCAATGTTCCAGCAAGTGTAAAATTCTCTTTCTTATTATCAAAAGTAATTTCTTCGGAATAATACGGATATGGTTTCACCGGATTTTGCGGGCGTTTTAGTTCTACCTTTTCGATTGATTTATGGGTCAAATTCAATGAAAATG
This sequence comes from Paludibacter sp., assembly GCA_035254165.1. Taxonomy (GTDB): domain Bacteria; phylum Bacteroidota; class Bacteroidia; order Bacteroidales; family Paludibacteraceae; genus Paludibacter. The sequence continues at coordinate 1,841 of DATFAW010000161.1, read as the reverse complement.
CCTGTCCGCCCTGAGTAAATGTTCCTTTTACATCTCCGTCCATATCCAGTGTTCCTGTGTAATTAATCTTAGCCATATCCAGTTCCACTGTCAGAACCCGGTTTTCGAACATAGCTTTACTCATCGGGATATCTTTAGCCCCTTGATCGGGGCTATCCATGGTGGCACTATAGCCGGTATCGGTCTTTGTAATGTGAAAAACCACACGCAATTGCATGCCACCGGCTTTGAGTAGACCGTTCCATTCGCCGGTAATATCCTGACAAAAAGCTACTATGGATGAGATCAGGAATAAACTGATTAAAAGATTTCTTTTCATTTTGACTAGACGGTTATGTTTATTTGGTTACGTTTAATGTTGCTTTTGCTTTTATTTTTTCAAAAGTTTCAATGGTAGATTGCCGGTCTTTCAGATTAAAATAAATAAGCCGACCGTTTTTTAACACCAGCTTAACAAAAGGGGAAACCTTGAAATTTATAAACAGAGTTGCATTACCCAATTCAGATAATCTGAAGTACCCTTTGCAAACCGATCCTGTGCCAATTCCGTTTGTCCTCATTTCTATGTTAGGCATTTGGCTGACAGTATCAATGGCGGAAATGTCGTTGTAATTGACAGGAAATCCATATTCACCACTAATTTTGAACTGGTTTTCTTCCATATCTATTGTTATAGGCCTGGACTCATAATAAATAAAACCTCCAGCAATAGCACCTACTAGCACCAAAAAGATAATGGTACTTTTTGTTTTAGATTGAATTTTATATTCAGGCGTGTTGTCTTCTGATTCCCGCTCTGTACCAATTAATTCCTTTATCACTCCGGCTATTTCATCCGGTTTGTTTGTTCCTATGCGTATAACCCGGGTACTGTTTTTAAATCTCAGTTCAATGGCTTTAAACCCAGAGACATTATACAACCATCCACCTGGAATCATATGAATGCCCACGCCATAAATCCAGCAATTTTTTACCGGTTTACACGATGCTATTTCTGATAAATTGTATGACTTGCCAAAAACACCAATCCCCAGTTTAAATGAAACGCTAGTGTTATCAACAATAATGGTGAGCTTATAGAAGGTTAGTATACAAATGAGAAATGTCACAACAAGAAATGCGTACAGGTATGTTTCCTGATCGGCTGAGAATCCGTGTTTGATAAGTAAACTTGCAAATACGATTAATAATGCGGACATTATTATTACGATAAATGTTCCGAATTGAGTGTATTTTTTTGCTTCCATATTATTTTGAGTAATGGGTATATACTAATATCATTGGATAGTCTGTTTAGTTGGTTGTCGCTTTAAATGGCTCTCAAGGCGGTTCCGGTTTTTATCAGCTATGAGACCTGACAAGCTCTTTTGATACGAATTTGGATTTTAAATACAGATTCATCATGTTGACAAGCTTTTCGCAGACCACATCTGGGGTTATTGCATTGAAGCTATCGATGTAATTCAACGTTTGTAGTTCACTGTTGCTTAAAATATCGCCGGGCTCAATGCCCTGAAATCTTTCGGAAGCGTTGGGCAGCCATTCTTTTTTTGCTATTTCGGGAGGGTATATGGCAAACGACGGAATATCTAACGCTTGGGAAATATGACGTGGACCACCTTCATTCCCAAAAAAGAAGTTCGCATTTTTAAGTAATGCACCTAATTCTCTCAATGATTTGGCATCAATATTCAGAAATACCTGAGACGGATTACCCATTTTCTCTTTTACAGATTGGGCAACAGAGAACTCGTCTCCCACATAATTAAAAATTAATTGTGCGTCATACTTCTTGATAATTTGCAAAAGTACTTTGGCCATGTAATCGGTATTCCATATCT
>DATFAW010000160.1:0-4505 GCA_035254165.1 Paludibacter sp. | reverse complement strand
GCCCGCAACAGTTTCTGCATCCAATCCTAATTCCATTATTCTTGTTCGTCCTTCAGTTCGACTCCCAAATTCCAGGGCTTGTTGAAGGTTTGAAGCTACATCAGCTGATTGATAAGTTGAGATAAAACAACCGGCAACACTGTCTGTAACATCTGCCACATCACCCACCGGAACTGAAACTATCGGGCAGTTGCAAGCCATAGCCTCTTTAATAATCTGTGGTGAACCTTCGGTAAAGCTGGTCATCAAAACCACATCCACAGCATTCAGCAGCAAAGCAACTTCTTCACGGGAGTAACCTTGCAATTCAACTAGGTTTGTATTCGTTAATAATGCTACCGCCTCTTGCGCCAAACTGGAATTTTTTACTTGATTGGCAAATGCTCCTGCAAATAAAATATACTTTTTATCTTCGTCTAAGTTCAGTAACTTGCGAGCCTGATCTTTTTCTGTTGGTCGAAACAAAGTCGTATCCACCCCACAAGGAATCAACGATTGCTTACCTCTTTGATTTGATTTCTGTCTGTTTTTCTTCGAAACGAAGATATTATGCACCGACAGCACCATATTCAGTTTTGAAAGCGGAAACGCCCGGGCATCATTAATATCACTCCCATGATAGGTAGTCACAACCGGAATGTGCCGCTGCGTATTAGCCAATAAACCCGATAAGCCGTAATGCGCATGAATTAAATCGGGTGAAAATTCAGCTATATTTTGTATTAGCTTTTTCCTGTTTTTCAGATAACCCCACAATCCCTTGCCTTTAATCGTGAAATACGAGACCTCCACTCCTAATCGCGACAAGCCATCGCCCTGCTCTTGAATAAAAGGGGCAATCTTTCCTGAATTACGGCTGCAAACGATTAGTATTTTCATGATTAATGGATTATTATGCTAATGAATTATAGAGCTCTGAGTTAATCTTTACAATTAACCATTTATAATTCATAGTTCTTAATTATCTACACCATCCCTCTTCCGGCCAATTTAAAATAATTCCATCCTAAAAGAACTATAAAAAGGAATATCATATACCATTTAAAATACTTCTTGCTTTTATTGGTCAACTTGCTGACTCCAAATGCTGCTAAAATCAACAGAAATGGCAATGCCGGCTGATGAAAACGTTCTGCCTGGGCAAATGAACTCATGGCAATAATACCCAGATAACCAATTGTAAAGGATCCTATCAAGGTATAATCACGCCATTTCTTGTTTTTCAACACCCAAATCAAGGCTAAAAGGACAAAAAACGCCATGAAGTTCTTCACAAAATAGCCACCATTCCACATCTGGTGTGTAGGTTGTCCTTCTGTGTTAATCATAGTAGGAAATGGCATAATAAAAATAATCGGAGCAAAAATAGCCGTGGATGCATATTTTGCATATTTATTGCCACCTTCTTGTTTAGAACGGTATTCCATAGACGAAGATTGATTTGTATCTTTGTCTTTCCATACACCCTCCACTTCTGTAGCCAACTGCCCTCCAACAAAATACCCTACAGTTGCAAGCACCCATACAATTAATATCGACCGTTTGCCCCAACCCACTACATTAGTGGACGAAAACATCAAGGAGGTAAACAAGGCAAATAAGGCGGTAGCACCTAATACCGTTCGAAAAAAGAAAAGTAAACCGGCCAGGGCTAAAGGCGGGGCAATCTCAACAAAATTAAATTTTTTGTTACGTAACATGGCATCAGCCCGCTCCATAAACCACACCGTAAGCAAAAGCATTTCCACTTCTTTCAGATTCACACCGCAATAATAAATTAAGGTAGGCATCAACATACAAAATATAGATGCCATCCGCCCTACCTCTTCCCCAAAATTCCGAACTGCCAGTTTATAAATCAATATACAGGTGAATGCTCCATAAAATGATTTCAGCAACCGCTCAATAAGAAGGGAATCACCGGTTATCATATATTGAAATCCAAGATAAGTAGAATATCCAGCATCCGAATAGCCCCCTCTCAATGAATCCAAGAAAGGTTGAAGCCCCTGATTGTTTATCAGCAAATTATGTATCCAAATACCGGTTTCATGATACATTTTCGAATCTGCAGCAAAGAATTCAAACGGGTCTCCATTCACTGAAGAATAATACACATAACTAAATAAAACCCACGCTAACCGGATAAAGAAAGCCGTAGCAAAAAGATTTTTTCGAAACCTTTTGGGTGAGTAAGTTGCCCAGTTCTTAGTCAGCAAATTAGAGAAATAGAAGAAACCAATCACTTCCACCAAACCAAAAACCATAAACATGAAAGGCAGAACACGCGAAAAGAAAACCATGCTAATAACAACCAATGCTCCTACATAAAGTAACATGGCTTTTTCAGTGAAATATTTGGGGAGGTAGTTCATTTCTTAGTCGGTAGTTGATAGTTGGTGGTTGATACTTACTACCGACTATATACTTGTTTCAAGTTCTCAATATGTTTCTCTATACTATACATCTCGCATACAAAACGAGCAGCCTCTAGTGCTTTAATTTTATAAGGTGTTTTGTCCTGCAAAAATAACATAAATTGTTGAAGTAAATCGACTTCGTCTTTGGTTTTATACAATGTAGCATATTTTCCCTTGTCTGTTATTTCAGCCATCACCTCCCAATCGTTCACAAAAACCGGAATACCCATAGCCATAGCTTCGACCACAGCTATTCCAAATGTGTCGTGGGCAGTAGCATACAGAAAAGCATCCAATTGTTGAAGAATTGCAGGCACATCGTTACGACTTCCCAAAAATGACACTTTATTCAACAAATGATTCTCTTGACAAAAGTTATAGCAATCGTCGTATGAGTCTGGTGTATTTTCAGCACGCTTACCAACAAAAATAAAATGGAAATCGACTTCCTGTTCATTAAGCAGTTTTAGAAAACGGCACAAGCTAAGTTGATCGCGAACGGGAACAAAATTTCCAACTGAGCCAATCAACAGTGCATCGGGTGAGATATGTAATTCATTACGCAAATTACTCATCGGATGACTTGAAGTTATCTGATGAGTAAACATGTTCAATTTATCAAACGAAATGCCATTATAAACGACTGTTTGCTTTTCAGATTTCAGAGAGTATTGCTGTTGGTAATACTGCCGTTGCGTTTCACTGACAAATATGTTGGCATCAGTTCGTTTAATTATAAATTTCAGTATCGACACTCCCTTCTTTTTGTCATTGAAATCGTAGCCATGAAACGTAAGTATTATTTTCAATCCTGTTCCCAGGCAAGCTAACCAGGCAAATAATGCATCAAGGGGTTGTTGCGCATGTACAATACTTATCTTATTCCGGACTAATAATCTGCGGAGTCTAATTAAATAAGCCAATAGATTTTTCTCTACAGGAAGTTGAACCATTTCCACTCCACTTTGTCTGAAATCGGATTCTAAACTTCCCTGTTTTCTATATATACCCATAGCATCCAGGTCATTCTGCTCTGCATTACGGAATACGTCCAGCAGCAAAGTTTCAGTACCGCCACGATTTAACGAGCCAAGTAAATATGCTATTTTCATATAGTTAGTAGTTAGTCAGGCAACATTATTAATGTAATTATTGCGTCGTTCAAAAATCTAATCAACGAATGCCTGCCCAAATTTTTTACAGGCCTCAATCATTTTACTTTTTTGGTCAGCTGATAGTTTTGAGTTCCGAAGTGTATATTCAGAATCAAACACATTTTCATTGCACATTTTCTTCTTTTCTTTTTCGATATAATCATCCAGAGAGCAAATGACTTTTGCAGGAGAACCAACAGCGACAGAGTTGGATGGTATGCTTTTAGAGACAACACTTCCAGCTCCAATAATCACATTATCTCCTATAACAACACCTGGCAATACAATTGTACCAGCACCAACAAAAACCCGATTGCCAATTTTTACATTGGCAACCCGTGTATAATTTAGAAATATTTTAGAACTGGCATCATGAGCCAAAATATGAACGTTCGGAGCTAATATAACATCGTTTCCAATCTCAATATGCCAACAATGGGAAGGATCAATGATACAGCCAGACATTCGGGTCAGATTATCACCCACCTTCAAACCTCTTTTTATCAACATCTTTATATCTTGCTCTCCCCTAATTCGATTCAATAAATGTTTTATGCACTTCATCAGCGTAATAATTTATATATTTTGCCCAAAATCTTTTTAAACTCAGACCATACTAATAAAACGGGAATTGGTAAAAAATAGAACACCCTCACACTCAAAGGCTGATGATTAAAATCCACTTTATCAATCTCTTTTTTATAAAAATCAGGATAAGCTTGTTGCAATCTATACCGTTCTAACGTATAGACTCTTAGCAAATCCAATAACTTCTTTAAGTCAGGATTAGCCGATTCATATTCCGATAAATAATCCAGATTAAAAACAAAGTGTGTTTCGGGTATATATATTTTGTTCTGAACAACACCTCTTGATATATCTTCCACATCCTGGTTATAATAAGCCAGGGATTTATTCAGAAACGCTACCG
>DATFAW010000159.1:0-8760 GCA_035254165.1 Paludibacter sp. | reverse complement strand
GGCAGCTGGTGCACGTTTCTTGATGATTCAAGGGGTGCATCACGATAATTATGATATGTGGAACTCAAAGTATCAACCATGGAATTCCGTCAATATCGGTCCAAAGCGCGACTTAATCGGCGAATGGGCGAAAGCTTGTCGTGACAATGGAATGCATTATGGCGTAACTTTCCACCACGAATATACCTGGTGGTGGTGGCAAACGGCTTTTGGAAGTGATAAAGAAGGTGCAAAAAGAGGCGTTCCTTATGATGGCAATCTGACTCTTGCCGATGGTAAAGGTAAATGGTGGGAAGGATATGATCCCCGTTTGCTTTATGGAATTAATTTGCGCGAGTACAAGGGTGTAAATGCGGCAGCCTACTCACCATGGTCGCCTCCACCCGCAGGAATATTCACGAATCACCTTGATTACGCAAAGTGGTACGCAACAAAGTGGGCGTTACGGATGATGGATGTGGTGGAGCATTACGACCCGGATTTTATTTATACCGATGGAACGGTACAAGGCCCTTTTACAGGTAATGGAACCGGAACCGGTCTCAAAGCGGATGCCATGCAAACGGTTATTGCCGATTACTATAACCGCACACTTAAAAAGCGCGGTACGGTGAATACTTTCAGCATTGTGAAATTCCGGGAAAAGACGAATGGCACAGTAAACACCGAGGAATTTGGCGTTCCGGCCGACATCAAAACCAATCAGCCATGGATTGCAGAAGCTCCGGTTGGTGACTGGTTTTATGCACCGGGCTTTACTTACGATTCGGGAATGATGATCCGGTATATTATCGAAGCCATTGCCCGAGATGGCAATGCGGCATTGTGCATTTCCATTTTGCCTGATGGTTCGTTGGACGAAGGCAGTATGAAAATGTTGAAAGAAGTTGGTACTTGGATGAGTCGAAATGGAGAAGCTGTTTACGGAAGCCATGCATGGACTATTCCCGGTGAAGGCGAACAAATCAACGGAAAGTTGAAGATGCTTCCGGGTGGTTCATTGACTCGCAGACATGCAGAATTTAAGTTCAATGCTCAGGATATACGTTTCACGGTTGGTAAGAACGGTGCATTCTACGCATTTTGTATGAACGTACCTGCTCCGGGAACTCAGTTGAAAATCAAATCATTGGGTACTGATGCAAAATACTTTAGTAAGCCTGTTAAAGATGTAAAATTGCTTGGATATAATGGCAAATTGCAATGGAAACTGGAAGCCGATGGACTTGCTATCACTTGTCCGGCGAAAATGCCTTTTGCAACGGCTATTGTGTTCAAGGTTGAATGAGGATTTTGACAGTCATAACCCGTTTGGTTGGTTAGCCTGGAATAACCGGCTGACAAGCAAAAAAAATTGCAGATGAATGGATCAGGCTTACCTTTTATTCATATCAGGCAGATCAACCTAAAACCTTGAATGATGATAATTGGAAGGATTATTTCCTTTCCCCTGTCAAACAAATGATGCTCCAAAGTCGTGAGGCTGTAGTTAATTGCTTGCTTTATTTTTAACAATTTAGCCGACGATCGATTTCATTCGATATTGAACGTTCGTGTAAGATTTAAATAATTTGGAAAAAATGAATTTTCAACAATGAAAACAAAAAACTTTTTATTCGTATTGCTACTATGCAGTTGTTCACTGTATGGTCAGGTAAATATCGAGAGATGGAAAATTTTCGAAATAACGCTTAACGGCAACTCAACCGGAAATCCTTTCAAAGAGGTAAAATTATCTGGCCGGTTTATAAAGGACAACGACACTGTTACCGTGCCCGGATTTTACGATGGCGAAGGTATTTACAAAATCAGGTTTATGCCTCAAAAGGTAGGTAAATGGAATTATATCACTACCAGTAATGCGAAAAAATTGAATAACAAAAAAGGAAGTTTAATTTGTACACCGGCACTGAAAGGAAATCATGGGCCTGTAGTTGTGAAGGATACGTTCTATTTTGCTTATGCCGATGGTACTCCTCACCATTCGTTCGGTACAACCTGTTATGGTTGGGTACATCAGGGTGATAGTCTGGCTGAATTAACTATAAAAACCTTGTCAAATGGATATTTCAATAAAATGCGTATGTGCATTTTTCCAAAAAGTTACGACTGGAACAACAATGAACCATTATATTATCCATTCGAAGGAAAGCCTTTAAAAAAATGGGATTTTAGCCGGTTAAACCCTTTATTTTTCCGCAATATCGAAAAACGGATACAACAGCTCGATTCGTTAGGTATACAAGCCGATTTGATTGTTTTTCATCCATACGATCGTTGGGGCTTTAGCTCATTGGACAGAGCCACCGAAGATATGTATATTAAATATGTCATAGCCCGTTTTGCCGCTTACAAAAATGTATGGTGGAGCATGGCAAACGAGTGGGATTTTATGGATGCCAAAAAGCTAGGCGACTGGGATTATTATGTAGGGCAATTTGGTAAAAAAGATCAGTATCATCATATGCTTGGCATTCATAATGGAGTTAGGTTTTACGATCATACCAATCCATATATAACCCATGCCAGCATTCAAAGTGAAGATACCTACAAGGCAAAAGAATATCGGATGAAATACAAAAAACCAGTTGTTTTTGACGAATGCCGCTACGAAGGAAATATTCCCTGGTCATGGGGAGATTTAACAGCTCAATCGTTGACGGAAAAGTTCTGGAGAGGCATTACCAACGGTGGTTATGTTGGGCATGGTGAAACTTATGTTACTGAAAATCCGGTTAAACTGCCTAACGAATCGTCTGATATTTTATGGTGGTCGAAGGGTGGCATATTGCGTGGCGAAAGCCCTGAACGGATTAAATTTCTTCGAAGCATTATTGAAGCGGCTCCTGCCCAAATGAAACCCATACCATTGTTCTCCTGGATGCCATTTTCATGTATTGGCGTTCTGCATGAATACTATCTCGGCTATTTGAACGATGCACAGCCACGGAGCATTGTTATCGATTTGCCCAAAGATGCACTTTTTCAGGTAGAAATCATTGATACCTGGAATATGACGATAACCCCAATCGAAAAGAAATTTTCAGGACACAGTTTGATCGAATTACCGGGAAAACCATATATAGCAATAAGAATTAGGAAACTGTGAAAAAGAAATTTGTACGCAGGACGTTTATTCTGTTTTTCAAAGAAATGCTGTCCAACTGGGGAACTGTTTATACAAAGATTTTAATGGATTAAAAGTCTCAGCCATGGTTTTTGATTCTGACGCAAAGGAAAGTCATGTAACAATTCATTTACATAATCCAACAGCGCATATTGCTTTTTTTGAACGGGCAACGATTTCTGCTACCAAAGAAGGAAATGAAATCCTTCCAATTGAATTTACAGACAATTACATTACTGTTTTTCCGGGCGAAACTGTCGAGATTCACGGAACCGTGCGGAAGGGCACCGAGGCTCGTTGGGACAAAGTCGAGGGATTCAATACTCCCGCAAGTTCAGTATCTATAAAAACGATGCGCTCAATATATTAACATGTTTAATATTTCAAATAATCCTTAATTGTAAATTGAATGATGATACTATGATGAAGTACTTTAAATTTTTGACCATCGCAATTGTTTTAATAACAGGTTCTGCTGTAAATGCTTTAACCAGAGTAAATAAGACATTACAATCTCCAATAAATGACTCCGATTTTAGGAATAAGTCCGTGCGGCATACCTTTGAGGCCGAAGCTGCCGAATTTCCCGGCAGTACATCAAAAGTGGCAGACAACAAGGCAGCAGGGGGTTATACGGTCAGTTTGTTAAAGCCTGGTCAGGGGGTCAAGTTCAGGAACTTACCGGCTGGCGGGAAATTGGCAATTCGCTATGCTTCAGCAGCAGTTGGTACTATCAGTGTTGCAGTCAACAACCAACCGGCTTGCAAAGTGAACATTCATTCATCAGGTGCTCTCACGGGGTCGTTTCTCTATTCAATCGTTGACATTGCGATTCCAAATCATAGTTCGCTGACCATTAGTCTGGCTACTGATGATATTGCTGTGAATATTGATAAAATCATTGTTGGAAAAGGCAATTTGGGATTACCGCCCGATAATTGGAACCTGCCGCCTTTGCCCGTTGTTACTGGTTCTTACCCTGCCGATTGGAAGGGATTGAGCCGGATTTATACTGTGCCCGATTGGTGGCGCGAGGCTAAGTTTGGAGCATGGGCGCATTGGGATCCGCAGTCTATGCCCGAACAAGGGGATTGGTATTCACGTGGCATGTATATGCCGGGCGACAAACAATATGATTATAATCTCAAAACCTTTGGTCACCCATCGGAATACGGTTATAAGGACATTTGCCACAATTGGATCATTGATAAATGGAATCCCGAAGAATTGATGGATTTATTTGTCGAAATGGGAGCCCGTTACTTCATGGCAATGGGCGTTCATCATGACAACTTCGATTGCTGGAATTCTGCTTACCAGCCTTGGAATTCTGTCAACGTAGGCCCAAAACAAGATATTGTTGGCACTTGGGAAAAGGTTGCCCGCCGCCGTGGTTTGCGGTTTGCTATTGGTTTTCATAACACTCCGGGGCGTACCTGGGGACAGTTTATGACGGTGCGTTACACAAGTGATAAAACAGGAGCGAAGCAAGGCGTACCTTACGATGCACTTCAAACAGTTCTGGATGGAAAAGGGAAATGGTGGGAAGGCATGGATCCCGTGGATCTTTATGGGCCAATTCATACCGTCAAAGATCCCCTACATTCCCCTTTTGCCAATCAGTTTATGTGGCGGGTGGATGATGCCATCACCAAGTATCATCCCGATATGATTTATTTCGATGAGCATGCGGGCGATTCGCAAATGGATTTGGGTGTGAATATGGGACTGGGTTTTCTTGCTCCGCAGTTGATTGCAAACTACTACAACAAATCCGTGCAATGGAATCATGGAAAAATGGACGTTGTAATCAATCTTAAAGGTGTGGGTGGGCAATACAACAGCTTTCAAAACAATCCAGAACTGCTTCCTTTGGTTGACCGTTCTTTAGTTAAGAGTACGGAGGCCGTTATTGAACCTGAAATCATGGCTTATCCATTTCAAACAGAAACCAGCATTGCCGACTGGCATTACCAAACCGGGCAGAAATACATGGACGCTAAAAAAGTTATTGAGCTATTGATGCAGAACGTTTCGCGCAATGGCACCATGTTGCTTAATCTTACCCAACATGGCCGTGGTGATCTTGATCCTGAACTGACACGCATCTGCAAAGACATCGGTGCCTGGCTGAAAATTAATGGTGAAGCTGTCTATGGTTCCCGCCCGTACGAAGTTTTTGGAAACGATTCAGTCTGCTACACTCGCAACCACGGCAATGTTTATGCTACGCTTCTGGATTGGAATGGTGGTTCGATTACTCTTACTTCACTGTATACAGGCGGAGCAACGCTGGGAAAAGTGTCCAAAGTAGAACTGCTTGGTTCATATATTCCGCTATCATTTGTTCAAAACGATAAGGGACTAACCGTGACGTTAAGTGATCCGGTGCGACCAATGTCTGGTATTGCCGATCAACAACTGGCTGCGAAGTGCCGGGTTCTAAGAGTTACCCACGATAAGGGTTGGATCAATGATGATGATCCCGGTGCAAAAGCTCCCGGATGGTGTCGACGTTGCAATTTGGGAAATGGTGATTTCAATAATGACCTTACTATCAGCGATACGCCAGGGGATATTTGGAGTTGCTCGTTCACAGGCAGCGGTGTTGCTGTCATCGCGCCAAAAGAACAGGGAGCGGGAAAAATTGAAATTCAAGTTGACGGTAAAACCTGTGCTATGGCGGATTTGTCTACCACCGGAAAACGCCAGTCACAGCAAGTGGTGTGTGAAATATCAGGTCTTTCTTCCAGCCAACATGTTATAAGCGTTGTCAATCGTGGTTCCGGACCGGTGGCTGTTGATGCAATACTTGTCCGGTAAGTATCTTTCGAAAAACAAATTTAATACTACATAAAATGAAACTAAAATTATTTTTGGTAATTATCCTTTTCCCTCTTTTTTGCCAGGGGCAGGTAGTGAAAGGGTTTAAGCAGTCGTCTGACAGGGTAAATGTCACTTTGTTGGATGGAACACTCAGTATTTCTCCCTTAACCGAAAATGCCATAAGGATTAAATTCTATAAGGAGACTGAGGGCAACCTGCCTGAGCTGGTTTTTAGTATAGCTACTCCGGCACCTCAGTTTCAAGTTTCCGATTCACCTTCTCAACTGGAAGTAAAAACAAAAAATATCACTGTCGCTTTGGATAAGCAAACGGGCAAGTTGTCGTACGCCAATAATTCAGGCAAATTATTTCTGAGTGAAAAAGCTGGTGCCCGAAAACTCTCACCCGATTCTATTCAGGGCGAATCTTGTTTTGCGGCTGAGCAGATTTTTGAATCGCCGGGGGATGAATATATTTTCGGCTTGGGGCAATTTCAGGACGGCCAATATAATTTGAAAAATGTTGCCCGGCGGCTGACGCAGGTCAATACGCAGATTTCCATACCATTCATTTATTCAAGCAAAGGCTACGGTTTGTTGTGGCATCAGTATGGACTTACTGATTTTAATCCGGCGGATAATTTTATAACACTCGAAAAACAAGAGCAATCTGCTTCCGGTAATAACCAACTGGCAGAAGTTACTACCACCTCAGGCACTCAAAAAGTATCTCAAAACCAGTCGCTTTATCAAGGAAGGTTTAATGTTCCGACAGATGGTGAATATTCCATTTTTCTGGACTTGGGCGATATGGGCAACCGCCAATATGTGGTTATCGATGGAAAACCTTGCATAGACCAAAGTAACATGTGGCTTCCACCTACTGCCGGAACATTGGTGAATCTGAAAGCAGGTGAACATCAGGTACAGATACTTTGTAAATCAAACAACACGCCTAAATTGTCGTGGAAACAGAGTGATAACTTCACCACATTCCGTTCGCCGGTTGCCCGGGCGCTGGATTATGTGGTATTCTATGGTCCTTCAGCCGACAGTGTAATTGCTTCTTACCGTAATCTTTCCGGCAACGTACCAATGCTTCCACAATGGGCTTATGGTTTCTGGCAATGTCGCGAACGCTACAGTTCCGGCACTCACCTTGTTGAAACTATCAAGGAATTTCGCAAAAGAAATCTCCCGGTCGATGTTATTGTCCAAGACTGGCAATACTGGGGCAAATACGGGTGGGGTGTTCCCAAATTTGATGAAACACATTACCCTAATCCGGTAGGCTTTATCAAGGAATTACACGATTTGAATGCGCATTTCAATATTTCAGTTTGGGAAAACCTGGATCAGAATTCCGAAATAGGCAAAGGGTATGTAGCAAAAAAATTGTTTATCCCGAATAGCCCATGGGTTGATGTTCTTAATCCGCTTGGTCGCGAAACACATTGGAATGCCTTGAACCAAAATCTCTTTAGTTTAGGAGTGGATTCGTGGTGGATGGATGCCACAGAACCTGAAAATGATGGTATAAAGGGAAAACAAACCTATCTCGGGTTGGGAGACTTTTATCGACTTACTTATCCCTTGTTTGTAAGCCGGGCGGTGTATGAAGGGCAACGAAAAACGACATCCGATAAGCGTGTCTGCATCCTTACCCGCTCAGCTTTTCTTGGCCAGCAAAGATACGGGATTATCAATTGGTCGGGCGATATTGGTGGAACATGGGATACCTATAAACGTCAGATTGTTGCCGGGCTAAACTATACCATTACCGGCTTACCTTACTGGACAACCGACATAGGTGGGTTCTTCCGTCCCGGAAATTCACAATATACCGATGAAAAGTATCAGGAGTTACTTACCCGCTGGTATCAATGGGGAACTTTCAACCCGATCTTCCGCATACATGGATACATGACCGAAACCGAGCCTTGGAAATACGGGCAAAAGGTAGAAGATAATATGCGCAAGATGCTCAACCTTCGCTATCGTTTGCTTCCTTATATTTATTCCGAGGCATGGCAGGTTACAAAAAATGGATCGACTTTAATGCGTCCGATGGTGATGGATTTTAACGGAGACACCGCTGCCGTAAAAAGTCAATACCAGTATATGTTTGGAAAATCGTTGCTGATAGCACCAATTATTGAACCCAATGTTACACAATGGAATGTGTATTTACCCAAATCAGCTGGGTGGTACGATTTCTGGACAGGCAAACGCTTTAACGGGGGTCAAACAATTAAAACAGATGCTCCTCTGGACAGAATACCGTTGTTTGTAAAGGCCGGCTCCATTATTCCAATGGGCAAGATTATCCAATATGCAGGTGAAAAATCGGCCGATACACTTGAAATCCGGGTGTACAAAGGAGCCAATGCCAGGTTCGATTTATACGAAGACGAAGGCGATAATTATAACTATGAAAAAGGGAAATATGCAACGATATCGTTCAGGTGGAATGAAAAAGCTCAATCTCTCACAATTGGCGATAAACAGGGTAATTACCCGGGCAGCTTAAAGAAGCGCATTTTTAATATCGTTTTAGTGGATGAAAATAAGGGTTTTGGAACTAATGCAGGCTCAACAAGAAAAAGAGTTTTGTATGTTGGGAGTCAGGTTAAGATAAAATTACAATAAAACTATGATTTACGAGTTTCTTCATAAAGGTTTTCCACCTTGTCTCTATACTTTTTTCCAACTGGTAGTTTTTCGTGCTGAAGAATAACCGAAGTACCTGAAATAGCTTCTATTTTATTGATAGCAACCAAATATGATCTATGTATCCGAAGAAATTTT
>DATFAW010000158.1:0-12704 GCA_035254165.1 Paludibacter sp. | reverse complement strand
TGGGAAACAGTATTACTTACATGGGGCAATATGTTTCATACATCGAGGCCTATATGACACTTCGTTATCCTGCCAGGCATATTGAATATATTAATGTTGGTTTGCCAAGCGAAACAGTATCCGGATTGTCAGAGCCAGGTCATGCCGGTGGGCAATTTGCCCGTCCCGACTTGCATGAACGGTTGGAAAGGGTGTTGGACAAAACAAAGCCAGATCTGGTATTTGCCTGTTACGGTATGAATGATGGTATTTTTATGCCTTTTGAAGAAAATCGTTTCCAGAAATATAAAGAAGGCATTGAATGGCTGCACCAACAAGTGACTGGAGCAAGGATACCCATAATACACGTTACACCGGCCGTGTACGATGAACGCAAGGGAAAAGCATACGCCAACGTACTTGATATATACGCCGATTGGTTGGTAAGCCGCAGATACACTTCCGGTTGGGAGGTGATTGATCTGCATTGGCCGATGCGGAAATACATGGAAGAACAACGCCAGATAGATTCCACCTTCAGGTACGCCGAAGATGGTATCCATCCGAATGAAACCGGACATTTCATTATGGCAAAGCAAATACTTATGTTTTTGGGAGCAACAGGGTTTGAAAATATTGACAATGTGAAATCGGCTCTGTCGGGATTCCCGAATGGGGAGGCGGTTTTGAAGCTTGTTGAGCAACGGCAGGAAATCATGAAAGACGCATGGCTTACCTATGCCGGTCATAAAAGGCCTTGGATGAAGCCGGGGTTACCTATTGATGAAGCACGACAAAAACAGGATGAAATTAACAAGCAGATTCAGAGTTTATTGAAGTGAACATGGATAATTCAATCCGATTTTAAATTACATAATAATATCTTGAAAATGTTGAAAAGAGCATGTAACGTCGTACAAATTGCTATTCTAAGCTTTTCTTTGCTAATGGGTATAGACGCATGGGCGCAGGATAAACCGACAGTGGTGGTCGAAGATTTCAAACCCGCTTCAACCAATCAAATGGGGAGTGAGTACCCTCAGGTAAACTCGGAAGGACGTGTCAGGGTACGCATCAAAGCTGCCGAAGCAAAAAGTGTCCAGTTGGATGTCAGCGGAGTCAGATACCCATTGAAAAATGACGGACAAGGTTTGTGGATGGGCACATCGGAACCGCTTGACGAAGGCAATCACTATTACGGTCTTGTTATAGATGGTGCTGAGGTGTCCGATCCGGGCAGTACTTTCATTTTCGGTTCGGGAGCATGGCGTAACGATATCGAAATTCCTGCAAAGGATCAGGATTTTTACGCTATGAAAAACGTGCCTCACGGTCAGTTGCGCGAAATCTACTACTACGGCAAAACCAGTCAGGCAATCCGCCACTGCTTTGTTTATACCCCGCCGGAATACGACAAGGATGTGACCAAACGCTATCCAGTGCTTTATCTGCAACACGGGTATCGCGAAGGGGAAAGTGGCTGGGGCAACCAAGGGCATGCCAGTCTGATCATGGATAACCTGCTGGCGGATGACAAAGCCAAGCCGTTTATTATCGTGATGGAAAACGGTGGCATTTCAGGCGATTTGAGCAAAAGTGGAGGACTCGCCGGTTACGACTTTGGGGTGTTCGAACACATAGTTCTTAAAGACGTAATTCCGTACATCGATGCCAATTTCCGCACAATTGCCGATCAACCGCACCGGGCGATGGCCGGTTTGTCTATGGGTGGCATGCAGACTAAACACATCACCCTGAACAACTTTAACACGTTTTCGTATATCGGTCTTTTTAGCGGTGGCAGCATCTCTGTGGACGATTTGAACAAAGCACCCGGATTTAAGAACAAAGTTAAACTCGTATTCGTCGGGTATGGAAGCCGCGAACTGGGTAACGATCATAGTGCTTTTGGAGGCGATCCACGGGCAAACACCGAAGCGTTGAGGCAAGCCGGTCTCAACAGTGTGTTTTATGTGTCACCCAATACCGCCCACGAATGGCAGACATGGAGGCGTTGTTTCCACGAATTTGCCCCCCTGCTGTTCCGTCACGAAGTACGTTTTGGCGAACCGGCTAAACTGGGGTCTGACGACAAGCCTGCATTCAACGATCCGCCGGCCGGGTTCAGGGATAAGCGCGATGTGCCCCACGGTACTATCATGCCTGTTCAGTACGACTCCAAAACGCTCTCTGCACGTCGCGAAATGTTGGTTTATACACCTCCCGGTTATACGCCCGACAAAAAGTACCCGGTGATCTATTTGTTGCACGGCCTCAATTCCGGTGCTGGTCAATGGCCGTACTGGGTTCACGCGGATTACGTCATCGACAATCTGATTGCCGAAGGTAAGATCAAACCGGTAATTATGGTTTTCCCCAATTGCAATACAAATGTGACTGTAGTCAATCCCAAACCAGACGAACAGGAAGAGCGAACAGGCGGGTATAAAGGTTACGGCATATCTTTTGAAAACGACTTGCTCAACGATATCATCCCTTATATAGAGGCTCATTATTCGGTTTACGCCGACCGCAAACACCGCACGCTTGCCGGGCTGTCCATGGGTGGTGGCCAATCGCTGAATATCGGCCTTTCGCACATCAATACCTTCGCCTATGTCGGTGGATTTTCTTCGGCTCCAAATACCAATGAATTCGGAGGGCTTTCAGACTCCAAACTGTTGCCAGACTTGGAAGCTGCCAAGAAGCAGCTCAAATTATTGTGGCTTGGTTGTGGCAATAAAGATGGGCTGATCAGTGTCAGCCAGCGGGTACACCAGCATCTCAAAGAAAAAGGAGTGCCGCATATATGGCACGTGGATGGCAATGCTCACGACGATACCGAGTGGGCCAATAACCTGTATCTTTTTGTCCAGAATATTTTCAAATAAGAGTAATGTAGCTGTATACAGAAGAAATGAAAACGATTAAAAAATTACTATTTGCAGTGATCTTTTTGTGTCCTATAGGATTGTTTGCCCAAACAAACTTCTATGTTTCACAAAAAGGTAACGATGCAAATAAAGGTACTCAAACCAAACCTTTTGCTTCGATAAGCAAGGCGGTAGCTGAAGCCCGTAAAACATCAGGCGCGGTTGTGATCTATATGACTGAAGGGACGTACTATTTAAACGGGCCTGTTGTTTTTAAATCCGACGATTCCCGAAAAGAGAACGAATCACTTACAATAATAAACTTCGAAAATCAGAAAGTTGTTATCGCTGGAAGTGTCGTGCTTAACCTGAAATGGGAAGCGTACAAGAACGGTATCTGGCAGGCAAAAGTAAAACAAGACCTCATTTTCGATCAATTGTTTGTCAATGGACAATTACAACACATGGCGCGGTATCCGAATTACGATCCCAAGGCTCAATATTTTGGCGGAACGGCGGCCGATGCCGTTTCAAAAGAGCGGGCGGCACGCTGGAAATCGCCGGAAGGAGGTTATGTGCATGCGCTGCATTGTTCGCAGTGGGGCGATTTTCATTACTTTATCACCGGAAAAAACGACAAGGGCGAACCAGCCCTCGAAGGCGGCTGGCAAAACAACCGCCGCATGCCTATGCACGACAAATACCGTTTTGTTGAAAACGTTTTTGAGGAACTGGATACCGTCAACGAGTGGTTTTACGATAAAAAAGCCAAGATTCTGTACTATTATCCCCCAAAGGGTTTAGACATTAAGACGGCAAAATTTGAGACACCACAAATTGCCCATTTATTTGAGTTTAAGGGTTCGGAAACAAAGCCTGTTAAAAATATCAGGATAGAGGGGCTTACCCTTTCGCAAACCCTGCGCACGTTTATGGAAAATAAAGAACCGTTGCTGCGCAGCGACTGGACCATTTACCGTGGTGGTGCGGTGCTTTATGATGGCGCGGTAAATTGTTCGCTTAAAAATTGCACGCTCAACAACCTGGGGGGCAACGCTGTCTTTTTCAACAATTATAACCGCAATTGCGAGGTGTCGGGATGCTTGCTCTCCGAAATCGGTGCCAGTGCCTTTTGCTTCGTTGGCGACCCAAATGCAGTGCGTTCGCCAAGTTTCGAGTATTGGCAATATGTGCCTTTGGCGCAGATTGACCGTACTCCGGGGCCTAAAACAAATAACTACCCGGCAGAATGCAAGGTGTATGACAACCTGATGTTTAACTTGGGTACGGTAGAAAAACAATCGGCAGGTATAGAGTTGTCCATGTGCCAGAGTATTACGGTGAGTCACAATACCATTTACGATGTACCGCGTGCCGGTATCAATGTGAGTGAAGGAACCTGGGGCGGCCATGTAATCGAATGCAACGATGTGTTCAATACGGTGAAGGAGAGCGGCGACCACGGCTCGTTTAATTCGTGGGGACGCGACCGTTACTGGCATCCCGATAAAAAACTCATGGACTCGATCGTGGAGACCAACTATGACCTGGCGTTGGCTGATGTGGTGAAGCCCATTATTCTCCGGAACAACCGTATGCGTTGCGACCACGGCTGGGATATAGACCTGGACGATGGTTCAAGTAATTATATCATTCGCAATAACCTGTGCCTGAATGGCGGTATAAAACTTCGGGAAGGGGTAAACCGCGTTGTAGAAAACAGCATTATGATAAACAACACCTTCCATCCACATGTGTGGTTTAAGAATAGTAACGATGTATTCCGTCACAACATTGTTTCAACAGATTATCAGCCTGTACGCATTGAGGTTTGGGGCAAGGAAACCGATTACAACGCTTTTGCCGACTCTGCATCCCTCAAAGCCGCTTGGGAAAGGGGGACGGATAAACACTCCGTGTGCGGTAGGCCGGATTTTGTAAATCCGCAGGCGGGCGATTTCCGCTTAAAAGAGGGGGCTGTAGCTCTTGCTGTAGGATTCAAAAACTTTGCCATGGACAGTTTCGGGGTGGTTTCTCATAGGCTAAAGGCAGTCGCCAAAAAGGTAACATTGCCAAAAGTAATTCTCCTCGACAAAAAGAATGCCGATGAAATTGTCGACTTCATTGGGGCTAAAGTGAAGAACCTTACCACTTTGGGCGAACGTTCGGCAACCGGAATGGACGATACCCGTGGTGTATTGGTGGTGGAAGTGGCCGCCGGATCGGTTGCATCCAGGTTCTTGCAAGCCAACGATGTGATTTTGTCGTTCAATTCCCGGAAAACCAATAACCTGCGCGAATTACTTGAGGCTCGAAAGTCGGTTGTCGGGACAAAAACCGAGATGGTTATTTTCCGAAATCAGAAAGAAGTGAAGAAGTGGGTTGAATTAGGTGGTGAAAAATAATCTCCTGTTGATATTATAGAAATCAATAAACATAAAAGATGAAACAATTAAAATCCAAACGTTCAGTCGTGGTGATCGCCTTATTCGTGTGTTGGTTTTTCCCCTTGCTTGTGTCGGCGCAAAAGCAGAAGGTATCATGCGTAGGCAACAGCATTACTTATGGATATGATCTGTCAAATCCATCGACCCAGAGTTATCCAGGACAACTTCAGGCGTTGTTGGGAACCATGTGTCTGTTTGATTAGTACCGTCGTCTTTCTTTTTCTGATGCAATTTACTGATAGATATGTGCTTAATAAACATACTAACATTTCTGCAACCTTGTTTTAATCAAAGGTATCTTCCTGATTTCGAAAATCTTGCGTAATAGAGGGGTTCAACTTTGCAACGACTTTTATCGCTGCCAACTTAATATTCTCCTTTCCAGAGTAGGCGGCACCACCAATAATCGGATTCATTTCAGTTCCATTCTCTTGACTAGCTTTAAGCAATTCTGGCAGATCAAAGTCCTTCACTTTTTTCTCCAGATATCGCTACGGCCTGTAATAATACGTTCTTCTGTCATGGCTATATGAGTCTTGAATCCAAAGAAGGAGGTCGTCGGTGTCAACATTGAGGTATTCTTCAGTACCTCATTTTCATGCGTTCATTTTTGTTTTTTTTAGTTAGTTGTTACATTGCTTGTCCCGATGTATCGGGAGAACTCGCAAATGAGCATGGTCTTCGGATTATACTGGTATAATGCTCGTTTCACATTGATGTTTTGAAAAATATCTATAATCACAAATTAAATGTCTATAAGATGAAGCACTAAAAATAAAGAATAGGCTATCTTTGCCGTGCTTTAACCTAAAATATGTAACTTTAACCATGAAAAACCTAAAATGGAATTCCTGTAATTTGTTAATGTATGGTTTTGTATCTGTGTTTACAGGCTGTGCTTCATACTCCGATTCCCTAAAAACTAATTTCCAATTAACAGGTAAGAATCAGCGTGAATTAAAAAAAGTTATCCGCCACTATTCTGTACATCGTGCAGACTCCCTAAAAAGAAAAGCCACCATTTTTTTGATAGAGAATATGGATGCGCATGTGTTGTATGTTAGTAAAAGTTGGGATGACTTCCATGTTGAACTGGATGCTTTCTATAGAAAAGAGAACCGCTCTTCTGAATTGATCAATAGATTTAAAGCATTGTATGCTAAATATGCCAATGGACTCCAGGATATAACCTATGTGTCGGATATGCAAATGGTCTCTGCTCAATTTCTCATTGCTAATATTGATCAGACATTTCAGGCATGGAAATCACCTTATTCCCACGACCTCAATTTTGCCGATTTCTGTGAGTATATCCTTCCTTACCGCGTAGCCACAGAACCTCTTAGTGACTGGCGGGTGGAATTTAACAAATACTTCATTCCCAATTTGTATGCCCGGATTAAAGAACGAAAAGACAGTATTTCTACCCGGAATATATGTAATGTATTAAAGACCTATCCTTATGGTACAACCATTTTCTTCTCTGCCGGTGTACCTGACTTACTTTCTGCTGATGCGGTTTGTATTTCCGCATAAAACAACAAGTAAAGAATAAATATAATCAAAACAAATAACTAACCACTCAAATCAATTCTAAAATGAAAAAGAACGCATTCACGATCTTATTATTTCTGTTTTTAGCAATAGTCGTTTATTCTCAAACAGTCATCAATAATCCCAAGACGGGGTTAAGTTTGAACAATAATTCGACGATTACAAAAGTAGAGCTAACCGATACTACAACGGTTTTGTATATTCACACCAAATATACTCCGGGTTGGTGGATTAGCATCCCCAAGGAAACTTATATTCAGCCCATTGGCAATGAGAAATTATTCGTCAAACGTTCAGAAGGAATCTCGTTGAATGATCGTTATACCATGCCGGCATCTGGCGAAGTTAGTTATACCCTGACATTCCCAGCCATTCCAAAAACTACCCAATATATCGACTATGGCGAAGCCAATGAAGGAGGTAGTTGGTTTATTTACGATATAGCAATAAAACCTGATGTAAGCAAATCTCAGTTGCCCAAAGGATTGAATGGGAATTGGTTTGATAAAACCACCGGAGATTGGGAGTTTGGTTTTTACGACAAATACGTGGTTTACAAAAATAAGCTATGGAGCTATAGTTTTCCCAAAGATAAAAGACCGACAAATTCGATAAAGCTCACAGGTAATGGAAAAACCTTTGATGTGTTTTACAAAATCGCTGCACCGGGTAATATCTTGTTAGGCTTATCGGCTCAAGGCCTAAAAGAATATAGTAATAATGCAGCCGAAGCCCAAAAGAAAAAACCGGCAGATGACAAACCGTATGAACTTCCTGTTTTCAAGAATGATTCTGCCATCTATAGTGGTTATATTAAGGATTATACTCCGCGCGTTGGGGTAAAAACACTTTCTATTTCCATCGACGATATTATTACCGGCAAACAAAATACATTTGTGATTAGAATAGCTGAAAATGGGTTCTTTTCTACCAAACTACCTGTTTATTATCCACATCTTTGTTGGGTACGTTCGTCAATATATAATGGTTCTGTTTTCTTAGAACCGGGGAAAGAGGTTTTTCAACTGCTTGGCACAGCCAATCGACTGTATATGGGAGAATTGGCTAAAATCAATTCAGATATGTCTGAACTGATGAAAATAAGAAGTTTTGATTATCGAGATATGCAAAACAAAATTCTGGATATGTCGCCTATTCAATACAAAGTATACTGCGAAAAATATAAAACTAAAGACATGAATGCGTTGGATTCAATCATGAAGACAAATACCATTTCCACCAAAGCCTACCAGATAATGAAAATGGATTTTGAATACGAATCTGCCTCGAATAAAATGTTTTATGATTATTATTGGGAAAGTGCTTACCGCGAAAAAAACAAAATACCACGCACACAAAGAACGTTACCGGTAAAGTCTGATTCATTGACAGTTGATTATTTCGATTTTATAAAAAATGAAGTCGTAAATAACCCATTGGCAGTGATATGCTCTGGTTACAATTCATTTATAAACAGACTTAAGTATTTAGACATTCTCCAAGGTGCAAATAAGTACACTATAAATACATCTGTATCTAGCATTGCGGCTGAGCTCGAAAAATCGGGAAATACCTTAACCGATTCGGAAAAATTATTGGTTGAAAAAGCAAAAGAACTCGATGTAATTAATAATTCAGATGAAGAAAAGAAATATAACGAAAAGTATGCTCAGCGAACAAACGATTTTTACAAGAAATATCAGGAGACGATGCAAAAGCTATACAAGGATAATCCAAAAGCAGATGTAACCAGTTACAATGAATATTTCAAAGGGAATAAGATACAACTAACTGATAACGAAGAGACATTATTGAAAGCTATGGTAGAGCATAGCAAATCTGAACCAGCTAAGAAAGCAAAGCAATTTTACGCAATATATGGCGATTCAATAAGTGCATTTTACAAGAGATATAATGGCTTTGTTGATGAGCAATTTTTCCAAAAGCGTAATGCAAGTAGGGATGAAAAATTGAAAACGTTATTTAATGTTCAATTAGGTTTGAGTCGCGATGTGATGGTAGCACAAGATTATTGTCGCAATATAGTGGAAGAAATATCTCCGGTAAATGATAAGCGATTAAAAGCTATTCAACAGCAATTAAGCACTCCTTTTATAGCCGATTATGTGGCATTATGCAATAATCAGGCAATTGCCAGGTTGGAAGCTAATAAGAAAAAAACAGGTTTTGTAGTAAATGAAACTCCTAAAACTGAAGCTGACAAAATTTTTGATGCCATTATCAAGAAGTATAGAGGAAAAGTAATTTATGTTGACTTTTGGGCTACCTGGTGCGGACCGTGCCGCAGTGGTATCGAACAAATTAAACCACTTAAAGAAGAACTAGCAGGTAAAGATATTGTGTTTGTTTATATTACCGATCCGTCATCTCCACAAAGCACATGGTCCAATATGATTCCCGATATTAAAGGAGAACATTACCGCGTATCAAATGACGAATGGAACTTTTTACATACTAAGTTTAATATTACTGGAATTCCGCATTATGTACTCGTAGAGAAAACGGGTGAAATCATTAACCTCGGCTTCAGACATTATGATAATCAAATGCTAAAACGGGAATTAGAAAAGTATATTAAGGACTAAAACAACCTGTTATGCATGTAGCGTAGCGAAGGAGTGGAAAAAGAAGAAGATTTCACGGCAGCCAATATCAAAGGCAACAGCCTGAACTGGAGTCATGTTTTATGATGGACCAACTTATAGATTCGTAATAAATAAGAAGGTTCCTTCGCAAATGAATATAGAATATCCTTTGGATTCAACAGATTTTAGATTTCGGGTTATAAAAATAAACTTACAAATGATTAATGATCTGAAGAATAATTCATTTGATGAATCGAAATATGATATTTACAAGTAACTAAAGGAGTCGTCAACCTTATGGTAAGGAGAGATCATTTTATAATTTTTCCTTACCATTTTTCGCCTGTCGATCCGGATATATCTCTCGCTCCCGCACGATTGCACAGGAATTGTTTTTACGGAGTTAAAGAATAGTAT
The DNA here is from genome assembly GCA_035254165.1 of Paludibacter sp. Classification (GTDB taxonomy): domain Bacteria; phylum Bacteroidota; class Bacteroidia; order Bacteroidales; family Paludibacteraceae; genus Paludibacter. Next base: position 2,828 of record DATFAW010000158.1, on the reverse strand, counting down.
CCCATTCATTTGCATTCTATTTTTATGTTATTTCTTGAAATATAAGAGACGTTCTTTGAAAAACTAACAAATATCTAATAATGAGTATCAAATATTACACTATTCAGAGTTTATTTTTATTATTAATTTAAATGTAAATTATTTATGAAAAAAATTACAAAACTGTTTTTGATTTTTGTTTTAGGACTTAGTCCTATTGCAATTTTTGCGTGGCCGGGCATGCCTACCCCTACCCTAAGTGTTAATGGGAAATATTTAGTGGATCCATGTGGCAACCATGTACTGCTTCACGGAGTGGCTATTACACCCCACCCTTGGTTTAATGGTTGCATGTTTGGTAATAACTATTGCCAGTGGAACAATTATGATGTCTCCGGTTGCTTAACCTATATGAATGCCACCATTGATGCGCTTACCAATACCTCTAATGGTTGGAATCTGAATTACATAAGGCTCCATGTTGATCCTTATTGGACTAACAATGGAACGGCAACAAGCGAATCGGATATATCAAAATTCGACTATAACAGACTTGTTACCTATACAAATTCGGTTATCATTCCGATAATCAATCATGCCACAGCAAGAGGGATGTATGTAATCCTTCGCCCACCGGGAGTTTGCCCAACGAATATTGCTTTAAACGATGCTTATTACAACTATCTGGTAACTGTTTGGACATATTTATCACAGCATACAAGTTTAAAGAATAATCCTAATGTTATGTTTGAACTGGCAAATGAACCAATCAATATTAAAGCTTCCGACGGAACTTATGGACAAGATGCCCAAAAGTATTACGATGCGTTGAAAAACTTTTTCCAACCTATGGTAAATTTGATAAGAAACAATGGAGCTAACAATGTTATCTGGGTTCCCGGTCTTGGCTGGCAATCGATGTACAAAGGATTAGCCAGTAATCCTGTTACCGGTACCAATATTGGTTATGCCGTACACTGTTATCCCGGCTACTGGGGTGCAAGCACAACTGATGCTACAAGTTTTAATAATGGCTGGAACACCAATGTTCAACCTGTTGCTAATATTGCACCTATTGCAGTTACCGAAATTGATTGGGCACCTTCGGGTTATGGTGCATTTGGTGTTGCAACTACAAGTGGTTTTGGTACAAATTTCAAGAACAAAGTTGATGCTGCAGGAAATGTTAGCTGGAATGTTCTGGGCCCTGACGATCTTATAGATAAAGGTGCCCCTACAGGAGGGACAGCTTATGGCAATAACTGGGAAGCTTGTGCCGCTCCATGCAAAAGCTGGTTCGCATCATACGCTTCCTCTAATTTGCCATCATCAAACTGTAATGGTGGCGGATCAACCACCCTGGTCAATAATGGGGTTTATACAATTGAATTTAAGACTGATGCCACTAAAGTAATCGACCTTTATAATGGAACTGATGCCGATGGTACTGCTATACGTCCTTTTACTAAAAACGGAACAACCGCCCAACAATGGGTTGCTGTAAGTACAGGGGATGGTTACTGGCGCTTCCTTACGAATGTAAGTACATCAAAACGGTGTATTGACCTGGCAGGTGGTAACACAGCCAATGGTACTTCGATAAGACTTTGGTCAAACTACAGCAATGATGCACAGGCATGGCAAGTGGTTGATGCTGGAGGCGGGTATTATAAAATAGTATCCAAGTTGAATACGAGCCGTGGTTTTGATGTTTCAAATTGCGTAGTAGATGGAACACAGAATCTTCAACTATGGGATTATTATGGTACTTCCTGCCAGCTATTTAAGTTCAACTATATTAGCACAAAGTCCTCCGTTAAAGGTTCAAGTGCAGGTGTTGACAATGCTACATTATCCCCTTCAGTTGAAACTATGTCATCATTTTCTTTTGAAGTTTTCCCAAATCCATCTGTAAATGGAAATTTCACCATTACGTTGGCGGATAAGAATGTAGGAAATTCCAAAGTGAATATCTTTTCACTTGATGGGAAAAAAGTGTACGAAAAAGACGACCTGAAATCAGGCACTAACTACATTTCTTCTGCACTCAAAACAGGCGTTTACATCCTCAATGTTGAAGATAGCGAAGGAATACACAGGAAAAAAATTGTTGTAAAATAGATTGAAAAAAAACTCTGAATAGGTTGGATTAGTTGAACGAATCAGGTTCATTTAGACTTGGGTTCGTTTGACTAATCCTTTTTCTTGATTTAAGTGTTAGCATTTGGTTCGAGTGTTGAGAATGACTTATGATTTGATCATGGAAGTCATCTTTACTTTTTGTTCTGTTTAATTTTCTTGAATGAGATAATCATATCTGCTAATTTTATTAAACAACTTGTGGTTTGAAATCTCTGTTCGCTGTAGTGTAAAGATTGGCACCGGATGTTGAGCGAAGCGTCTCGCTTCGCTCAAGCTAAAAGAAAGTTTCATCTACTTGTGTAAACGCTTGGGCTGAGTTAAATGAAAATGAGAATGAAGTGTGGGACTGTTCTAGAAAGGATTGGGGTGAATATTCACTCCAATCCTTTCTAATTTCAGCTTATTTTGAAAATATGTTTTTAGAATGTAAGAATAGAATATGTTAAATATATTCAAATAGAATTACTTCATTAGACGATATTCATGATGATGATTGGGCACTACATGCCGGAGCCGAATCAGGAAATAGAGATTACGGCAAATATCTGATATTATTTTTATCTCAGTTTCTTGTATTACTAAAGGCGGTAAGGTGAAGATATGGCTGGACTCAATAGGTACAGGAAGAAAGCCATTTGCATTCATAGTTTCATTTAGTCATTTTGTGCAAAGCTTATATGAAGTAGATTGCGTTCAGAAGGTAAATT
>DATFAW010000157.1:0-4572 GCA_035254165.1 Paludibacter sp. | reverse complement strand
TCAATCAGTAATCCTGTTTCAAACAAAGTAGTAATATCTGACTTGCCACACAATCAGGTCTACATTATTAAAGCCGGCAAACGGGTAACAAAGGTCATTTTGTAAAGAAAAACACTCTCTGCTCATATAGCCCATTGCTTTCCGTCTATTGACTATTTAGCCGAATGACGGAAAGTTTTTTTTAGGTCAGTTCCTAGCGAATTAAAATAAATAAAATTGAATTAAACACATGTTATCAGTTGATGCTCTCACCGTCGAATTTGGCGGACAAACACTTTTCTCCGATGTTTCCTTTGTTATTAACGAAAAAGATCGCATAGCCCTCATGGGTAAAAACGGAGCCGGAAAATCCACTTTACTCAAAATATTAGCCGGAGTGCGCGAACCCTCCCGGGGAACAGTTTCCTGCCCAAAAGAAATGGTTGTTGCATATCTCCCACAACATTTATTGCTCGAAGATAACCGGACTGTTTTTGAAGAAACGGCTATGGCTTTTTCTGAAATAAATGAAATGGGCAAGCAAATTGAGGAAATGAACGAAGAACTCAGCACAAGAACTGATTACGAATCGGATAGTTACATGGAGCTTATAGAACGTGTATCGGCGCTGAGCGAACAGTTCTACAGCATTGAAGAAATAAATTACGATGCCGATATTGAAAAAACTTTGTTGGGACTAGGTTTCTCGCGCGAAGATTTCACACGCTACACGTCGGAATTCAGCGGTGGATGGCGGATGCGTATTGAATTAGCCAAAATTCTTCTTCGCCGCCCAGACGTAATTTTGCTCGATGAGCCAACCAACCACCTCGACATTGAATCCATTCAGTGGCTCGAAGATTTCCTGATTAATTCGGCTAAAGCTGTTGTCGTTATTTCGCACGACCGGGCTTTTGTTGATAATATCACCACACGTACCATCGAAGTCACCATGGGCCGGATTTACGACTATAAAGCCAAATACTCACATTACCTTGAGCTCCGCAAAGAACGTCGTGAACAGCAGCAAAAACAGTTTGAAGAGCAACAGAAAATGATTGCCGAAAATATGGAATTTATCGAGCGTTTCAAAGGCACGTATTCTAAAACCAACCAGGTGCAATCGCGCGTAAAGATGTTGGAAAAACTGCCACTATTGGAAGTTGATGAAGAGGACTCTTCCGCTTTGCGACTTAAATTTCCACCTTCTCCCCGATCAGGCAACTATCCGGTAACAGCCGAAAATGTGGGTAAATGCTACGACGATAAACGGATTTTTGCCAATGCCAATTTTATGATTGAACGGGGTGAGAAAATAGCCTTTGTGGGCAAAAACGGTGAAGGAAAATCGACTCTGGTAAAAGCCATCATGAAAGAAATTGAGCATGAAGGTACGCTTACACTCGGTCACAATGTAATGATCGGTTATTTTGCCCAAAACCAAGCTTCGTTGCTGGACGAAAACTTGACCGTTTTTCAGACTATTGATGATGTGGCTGTGGGTGATATTCGGAATAACATTAAAAACATATTGGGAGCATTTATGTTTGGCGGTGACAATTCGTTCAAAAAAGTAAAAGTGCTTTCGGGCGGTGAGCGAACCCGGTTGGCTATGATAAAATTACTGCTCGAACCGGTAAATTTATTAATCCTGGATGAACCAACCAATCACCTTGATATGAAAACAAAAGACATCCTGAAACAAGCCTTGGTTGATTTTGACGGAACACTTATCGTTGTTTCCCACGACCGTGACTTTCTGGATGGTTTAGTAACGAAAGTATATGAATTCGGCAATCAGAAAGTAACCGAACATCTCGAAGATATCTATGGATTCCTAGCGAAAAAGAAAATGGAAAATCTGCGGGAAATAGAACGAAAGAACTAAACAAGCGGTCCTTCTGTTATAAACAAAAAAATCAACTACGTTTGCAGTTGATTTTTTTTGTTATGTAAATAGTAGGAAAAATATGATGTTGTATTTAATGAACCACATAGTAGCACTTAGTAACATAGAACCACATAGCTGTTTTAAGAATACATAGAGAACATAGTTAACTGTTATTTGTCTCAAAAAAAACTATGTGATTCTCCCGATAGTCGGGATGTTCCATATGTCTACTCAAAATCAAGTTTTCATTTTTCCAGAAGTCGTAATTTTATAACTATGTGGTTCTATGTTACTAAGTGCTACTATGTGGTTGAATATTCTTTTAAGGATTACAACATTTAATTATTACAATTACTTCTATGTATCAATTATCGAATTCAGCGTAAGGCGAATTCTTACTTATAAACTCAGGTACTAATTCCTTCATCATTTTTACAGCACTTTTAATTTCCACCTTATATGAAAAGTCTATCATAAGTTGAACAGTACTTAAAACTTTTTCGAACTCATATTGACGTACATTCGCAATCGTAATTTTTTCGTGTTCAGTTGGAATTGTTATCTCTTTGTCATTCAATAATTCCTCGAACAGTTTTTCACCCGGTCGTAACCCGATAAACTCGATATTAATATCTTTATTGGGAACAAATCCGGCCAGTTCTATCATACGTTTTGCTAAATCAACAATCTTGACCGGACTTCCCATATCGAAAACATAAATTTCACCTGAATTCCCGAATGAAGCAGCCTCCAATACCAACCGGCAAGCTTCCGGAATAGTCATAAAGTAGCGAATAATATCAGGATGAGTTACCGTGACCGGTCCTCCGTTTTCAATTTGCTCTTTAAAATGCGGAATCACCGAACCGTTTGAACCAAGTACATTGCCGAAACGGGTCGTTACAAAATTCACAGTACTTCCTTTCTTCTCACTTTCTTTTGCCAAAGCCTGAACATAAATTTCAGCAATTCTTTTAGAAGCACCCATCACGTTCGTTGGATTCACAGCTTTATCGGTAGAAATCATCACGAAACTATCCACATTATTCCGGGCTGCAAAGTTACTCAGGTTCATAGTTCCCATGATATTAACCAGAATAGCTTCGCACGGATTTTCTTCCATCAACGGCACATGCTTATAAGCAGCAGCGTGATACACAATTTGCGGTTTATATTTCCTGAAAACAAAATCCAACCTGCTTTCACTCCGTACATCACCAATTATAGGTACAAACTTAAGTTCCGGATAGTTTCTTTCCATTTCCAATCGCAGGTTATGGAGCGGAGTTTCAGCCACATCAAACACCAATAGTAATTTGGGTTTAAACTGCGCCAACTGCCGGACTATTTCACTGCCGATAGATCCTGCCGCGCCTGTGATCAGAATAACCTTATCACGAGTCTGCAGCTCTATCTTGTCCATATCGATCATTATCTCTTCCCGTCCCAATAAATCTTCAAACTGAATGGGTTTCATCTGAAAACGAATCTTATTATTGGCATCCAGCCCTTCGAACGGCGGTGAAACCAGTACGGATATGCCCATTTCAATACACGTGGAAATAAAAACCTGTTCATTTCTCACACTTTTATAATCAGGAAAGATAATGGTATTTACTTCATTCTTTCTCAGAAACCAATCCAGGTTATCTACGTTCAGCGAATGAACAGACAAACCATGAATGCGGGTTTTCTTAGCATCTTTATTCCGGGTCACAAAACCCTGCACCTGATGTTGGTTAGCAGCACTTTTGTTAAGCCACTGTGCCAAAGCTATACTGTGCATATCTATTTCATAAATCAAAGACTTATTGCGTACTTCGGTAGTATAATTAACTGTATAATTATAAATAAACACAATACAGTATCGCATCATAAGAAGCAGCACCAAACTAATCAGAAATACATTCTGCACAAAAAAATAGCGGTAATCAAACTGATATCCCAACAGCAGGACAAATACATACAAAACGCCGCAAGAGACAGAAAGAGACACGAAGAGACGCCACAGTTCCACAAGACTGGAATGCCGTATAAGCCCCCGATAGGGTTTTAAAATATAAAAACAGACAGAAGTACTAAAAACGAATACGATACCAGCTAACAATAGCCTGGAGCTGGCAACATCCATATTCGAATTCCGTATTTGAATAAAAGTAGCAAAGCTATATCCAAGTATGCAGAGTATCAGATCAATTTCAAAAACGATCCAACGATTAATTAATGACGTTCGCATGATTACTTTAAAAAGGGAACGCATTCTGTTCTGAAATTTTTCCATGAAGTTATTCGGTTAAGAACTTGAGATAATATATAGTCGATATAAAGCTTACAAAATAAGATAAAGAAAATAGTCTCCAAAAAGAATCGGAAATTCAGCCTAATTGCAATGTATTTTCAGCTTCCAGTGGTTGGTAAGGTCCTTCTTTTACTTCGAAAATAACCGTTCCAGGCTCTAAAACTTCTATCGTATGAAATTGACCAGCCGGTATATCTACACCATACTTTCCCTGATTCAGGTCTAAAATTTCAGAGTCAATTAATTCTTTTGCTTCGTTATAAAATTTAACCCGCAAACTGCCACGCAGCAGTATATAGGTTTCAGGTGTATGCAAATGCCGGTGAACAGGCAGTTTCGTTCCGGGCTCCAGAGCATTGAGCAAGCGTTGGGCTTTCGCATCCAAACTTTCGTGCAAGTTATA
>DATFAW010000156.1:0-12962 GCA_035254165.1 Paludibacter sp. | reverse complement strand
TATGTCTAAGGTAAACTGGTTTATGTTTGAGGTAAACTAGTTTGGGTATCAGATAAACTAGTTTACAAAAAAGCAGAACTGGTTTAGCTTTTTCCTAAACCAGTTCTGCTTTATGTTATCTTGAGTTCGCCGCACCCAACTCTCAGGCTACTATTTCGGCAAAATCAGCAATATGCTCATCCACATAGGCAGCAATCAAAGCCGTCTGTTGCTCTTCAATGTCAAAATAGATTTCTTCCAAATCATCGAAAACTTCAAAATCGACATACAACGCATTGAACTCTTCGTCAGTCGTTTCGCGCTCCAAAGCTGCTTTGTTTGGATCGTAAATTTCCTTGGCTTTGTAAATCAACTTAGCTAACTCTACCGCTCCAAACTGCTTGATAGCCTTCGCAAATGGATTTCCAAAAATATATCCACCATATCCGTTCTGAATCAATTGCACAAAACCACCATCACGCATTTCGTCCTGAAAAAAACGGTGAGCCAACAAAGTATGCTGGCTGCCATTCAAAACCGACATGTTATCGGCCGTAAGTTTTCTGCCCAAAGCTTCCAGGTAGGCATCGGTAAATACCTGTAAAAACTCATCCATCCCCTTTCCTGCGGCTACTGCCAGAGCACTGTCTTTTATTTGAATCATTTTGTGTGAAAGTTATAAAGTTGAATGTTTATAAAGTTAGATATCGAAACCCGAAGCCGACAACTGACCGCTTATTTTTATGACTGCAAAGTTATAATTAAAAGTCGACATCGATATAGACAACAAAATGATTTCGAAAGAATTCTTCAACAAATACTGAAAATTACTCGCTATTTCACTTTATTTATCTAGTTGAAGAAACAGATAAGCATCGAAATTCGAAAGTATTATCTCGCCTCGTAAAACATCCCGTTTGCCGTTTACCGATTTCATAATCAGTTTATAATTCGTTCCTTTAAGGGTCATTTCATCAACCGGGAATGACTGATTTTTACTTTCCTTCATCAATGATTTAATTTTTCTTTTCAGCGGGATAGTAAAAACGGCATTATTTTTCAACTTATTGGTCACAATCAGGTTTCCTTTGAGCAGGTCAATTTTCAATTGATTATTCTCACAAACGTTCTTTGCCCGACCAAGGTTCTTTTCATTGTCAAAGGTATTTAGCATCACAAAAGTGGGGTAAGAACCGGTGTTGTAAATGCAAGAATCATTATTCGAATAAAGATGAAAATAGTGATTGGCATCGCTGTACGCGGTTTCCATATTCATCTGTTCCAAAATATCGAAAGCTGTTTTATTTTTTAGCGAAGTGCTAAAATATGGTTGGAGACTTTCCGATCCGTAATTCATTACCAAATACCGGACGGTTTCACTCGTTTTTAGTGCCGTCAGAGTATCTGTTTTTTGAACTTTAATTTGATTCATAATTACTTTCCCATTTTGCAACATGTGCAAAGTGGTGAGGTGCTTTTCCAGTTGGGAAGTCAATGAGTTTTTAGTCAGACTAAAAACGCTCCATGGACCTACCGAGCTTAAAAAAGTAACCGTGGCAAATGAAATAACAATCCACTTAACCTGCCCAGCTTTAGTAATAAGGAGGTAAATGCTGATTCCGTAAAACCAAAGATTCAAAATCAATATATACAGCCGGTTGATTGTCAAATCGTAGTCGGAAATCCGTCGAAAAATACCCACCGACATAAGGATTAGCAGCGGAAATAATAATGCCGGAAATAATTTTGAGAATTTCTCAACGACTTTGTTTTCTTTGCTCAAGTAAAGCGGATGAAGAATCAACATGCACAGGAAACCACCCAGTCCTAACACTGAAACCAGCGTGGAAACCCAACCATTAGGTAACTGCCATTTGAAAACAATCTGAATTAAATACACATACAATATTAATGTGTAGGTAGCCAAGATAGGTAACAAAATGTACAAGCCGAATATCTTGATTATTTTTTCGAATGAAACATCCTGTTTCCGTTTTTCTATCTCATCGGGTACGTTCGACAGGAAATAAACGGGTGCAAACAGCACAAAGCTGAAAACGGACAAATCGCTATAGACCTTTGGACTGATATGAATGTTGAACAGCTTATCGAGCGACAATATTGCCAACCCAAGTCCGCCAAATAGCACTGAAGCAAATGCCACCGAGATGATAAGCTGAATGATGCTTTCTTTGCTGAAGTTCCAAAAGGGGATTTCATTATTTCTTTTGAAAAACGACACAAAAAAAGCCGACAAAACGAATACCAAAGCCAATGCTACCAACTGAAAATGCTGGTATTCGAACAGTTTTCCGGGAAGTGTGAAGCAATAAACTGAGAGTAAAACCGATGAAATCACATTAAGCAGTATCCTTATTTTCACGCTTTTAAATTCCTCTAGATACAAAGTCACAGCAACATTCAACAATATTCCCAAGCCAAAGAACATCCACAAACGTTCCTTGATTTCGACGTTTACTTTTTGAATAGATAAAAAACAAAGTACCGCAAGCCCAACAATAAACATTAGCGTGAATGGAAACCGAACTAGAACCAATTGAAATTTATTGATCCATGCTTGTAATGACAGCCTTTTCATACTATTTGATTTTTAATAGATTTGATATCCAATAACAAAAATGGAAATAACACAAAAACCCGAAAAGCTACTTTACATCCAGCATTAAAACCGTTTTTGCCGGAACTGAAACCGGATTTTTGAGATCATAGGTTTTCGAAGTTACAATATCAGTTCCTTCTGTTTTGCCTGCAAGCATTTCATTGAAACGTTTCAAACTTAGCTCGCCGGGTTGTTCATTATTGTTAGCAATTACCATGATGGTTTTATGCTCGTTATACCGAAATGACACGTAGAATCCATTTTCGGGAATAAACTGTTTCATTCGCCCATTTTGCAATACAGGATTATGCGTCCTGTAGTTCAAAAGTATTTTCAGGTAATTAAACACCTCATTTTCTGCATTTGTTCTACCTTCGGGTATAAATGCATTCTGTTTATCGGTAGCCCAGCCACCTGGAAAATCAAAGCGGTTGCCTTCGTAGCTACCCTGAATACCATCGAGCATAATTTCCGTTCCATAATAAATCTGCGGGTAACCGCGAGCCGTGAGCAGCATAGCCAATGCCATTTTGTATTTACGAACATCTTTTTTTACGGCAGTTGAATACCGGTCTATATCATGATTGTCCAAAAAATTCATAATCTGATTTGGATTAGCATACACAAAATCCTGCGCATAATGGGCATAAAACCGTGCCATTCCGCCATCCCAACTATCCTTTTCGTTGAAGGACATGCTCAATACATCCTTCAAGCAAAAATCCATCACACTCTGCAAACGCGAATCAAAGCCATCCTTGTTATTATTCCCCGACTGGAAATAAGCAATTTCCGCAGGTGTTTTTACCCAGCATTCACCCACTACATTCATATTCGGGTATTCATTTCGGATAGACTGGATAAATCGGGCAGCAGTTTTAATGTCGTTGTACGGGTAGGTATCGACCCGCATACCATCAATATCGGCCGATTCAATCCAAAACACATACACCTGACGTAAATAATCGAAAAGCAACGGATTCTGAAGGTTTAAGTCGGGCATATTCGGAGCAAACCAACCATGCGTCAAACGGTATTTATCGGCATCCGAAGCATGCGGATCGGTCCACGCAATAATCCGGTAATTCGATGAAGTATAGGTATCCCAATTGTTTAACCAATCTTTAGCCGGCAAGTCTTTCATCCACCAATGTGAGCCGCCACAATGATTAGGCACCACATCGATAATCAGCTTCAGACCATTAGTATGGCAAGTTTCAGAAAGTCGCAAATAATCTTCGTTTTTACCAAAACGAGGATCAATCTTATAGTAATCGGAACAACCATAATGATGATACGAATATTGGGTGTCGTTATTATCAAAAAGCGGCGTCATCCAAAGTGCCGTAATTCCTAAATCGGCCAAATAAGGAACTTTTGAAATAATCCCATCGATATCACCACCATGACGGGCGCCCGGAACTTCCCGATGAACACCTTGATGATATCCCACAATAGAATCATTGGCAGGATTTCCGTTCACAAACCGATCGGGCATAAGCAGATAGACAGCATCAGCTTCGGTAAAACTTTTACGCGTAGCCGAACCTTCGCGACGGTTCTTCAATTCATAAGCGACGGTTTGTGTTTTCGTACCTCTTTTCAGAACAATATTTAATTTTCCGGGCAAAGTTCCTTTTGCCACATTCAAATACAGAAAAACATAATTCGGACTGTCGGTAAGTACTTTCCGGGCAATGGACACACCCGGATAATTAATAGAAACGGTTGATTTACTTATATCTACACCGTATAGCATTAATTGAAACTCCGGTTGATTCATATCCGTCCACCAAAAAGTAGGTTCCAGCTTTTGAACCCACGAAGCTGCTTTAGCTTCGACGTGAAATGCAAGCGAAATGAATAAAGCTAAAAATAACAGAATACGTTTTACCATGGTCCGTGATTTTAAATGTCAATAGCAATATTATTCATAAATATATTGTGAAGCACGGCTTGTTGTTCTTCGATGCTGCCTTCTGTATCAACATCCAATTGCGACCAACGAACAGCCCAGGCGGCCGTATGTTCTTCAAATAATTTATTCCAACCTTTTTTCCGTGCATTAAGAGCCAACTCACAAGCTTGCTCCGGAAGATTTTGGCGTGGATAAATTAATGAATCAATTACAGCAATATATTTATTCAGATAAACTGTGTCACCCGCTTTAACGTCAGTTCCAACACTAAATCCGGCAATTCTTTCCTTTTCTATCTTTGTTGGAATGACTTTTACTTGTTCATTGTTTTTATATAACACATATGAAAGTGCTCCACAAAATTGAAAGTTCATTCGTCGGGCGTGTGCCCAAAGATATGATACATCTTGTTGTGTTCTAATTTGTAATACATTCCATAGCTGCTCATTATCACTCACATCCGGTCTTCTTACATTGGCATCAATGACAGGCATAAACGAAATGCGGCCTTCAAAGTCCAAAGACTTGACGGAATAACTTATAGCTCCAATCTCTGTTTCAGCCAAGCTCAAGAAGCGTTTCACCTTAACCTGAATTTTATGATCTCTGGGAGAAATAACCTCGAAAGATCTTTCCAGGAAGCCCTCGCGCATATTCAATGTTCTTTTGAAGCTTATAACTTCCCATGTTGCCAAATCCAAAATTTCATCGTTAAGCCGGACAGTAATTCCACTCCAGTTGGGCGTATTTAATAGGCGGTTTGGACATTTTTGCGCCTCATTTTCATTGGAGTTATTCTGATAATACACCCCGGCAATATAGGAACCTAAATCTGTATTACCCGAATAATACTCTTCAAAATTAGCCCGTAAACCAATATAACCATTTGCCAAACTAAAAATACGTTCGGAAGCAAGTTGCTTATCTGGTCGAAAACCGTCTTCAACAATACACCAGGGGTCTGTTTGCATATATCTGTCCATAGTAAAAAAGTTAGTTTTGTTAGTGAAAATAATTTCAACTCTAATCTTAAAGCCCCTTTAGGGGTTGGGGGTCATTCCTTTGCTTGTCTTCCACCCAAAGCACACATATTGCGGCAATCAGGAGAAAAATTCCTGACATTATTAAAGCATAAATTGCTTGCGAAGCAAAAAACCGTTTCACTATCATTCCTCCAAACAACCCGTTTATTATTTGAGGAACAGTAATAAATATATTGAAAATACCCATATATACTCCCATTTTTCGAACCGGAAGTGCAGGTGCTAAAATGGCGTAAGGCATTGACAAAATACTTCCCCAAGCCATTCCAACTCCTAACATTGGAAAAATCAGGATATTGGGATTGGTGATAAAGTAAATTGATATTAATCCAACGGCTCCGGCAGTTAGTGAAAGACTATGAGTCAGTTTGCGTCCAATTAATTTGGCTATTGCAGGTAAAAGCAAAGCATAAATCATGGCCACACCATTATAAACCCCAAAAATGATTCCCACCCAGTTGCCTGCATCCTGATAAAGAGCTGATTTAGTATCTGCAACTGCCAGTCCGTAAACATGCTGAGCTACCGCAGGAGTTGTAAAAACCCACATGCCAAACAAAGCTATCCACGAAAAAAACTGCACAGGAGCCAATTGTTTCATTGTTTTAGGCATAGCCAAAATATTTCGGAAAATATCCGAAAACTTACTCTTCTCTTCCTTAACAATTTCTTTATCTGCATTAAAGTGAGCCAGTTCTTCGGGCGAATATTCTTTTGTGGTAATAACCGTCCAAAGAATAGTGATAATCATAACGGCTGCACCTATATAAAACGAAAAAACCACATTATCCGGAATCCCACCATTAGGAGCCACTTTGGAAATACCAAACCATTGAGCCATCACATAAGGAAGCCAGGAACCCACAACAGCACCTATTCCGATAAGAAAAGTCTGGATAGAGAAACCAAGCGTACTTTGATCGGCAGGAAGCATATCGGCAACTAAAGCCCGGAAAGGTTCCATGGCCACATTAAACGAAGCATCCATTATCATTAAGAATCCGGCACCTATAAACATAGCTGGTAGAAAATTGGCAAAGACACCTGCATTTGGCATAAGTATCAAAGCAATAGCAGCAAGAATGGCTCCTGCCAGAAAAAATGGGCGGCGTCGGCCTAAGCGCGTCCAGGTATGATCGGAATAATGGCCAATAATGGGTTGGATAATCATACCGGTGATAGGAGCAGCAAGCCAAAACCACGAGAGCTGCTCAATATCAGCTCCAAATGTTTGAAGTATTCTACTGGCATTAGCATTTTGCAATGCATAACCAAATTGAATTCCCAAAAAACCCATACTAAGGCTGAGAATCTGAAAGACAGAGAATTTTGGTTTCGTTTGAAGAACTTTGGATTGCGTATTCATGAAAGTGATTATTTGGTGGTTCCGCGAATTATCAAATTTGTCTTTACAATCTTATTGGTATACTGTCCGTGCGTTTTTCCATCTATTTTGTCAAGCAATAGACTGGCTGCATTTTTACCCATTTCGTAACCATGTTGTTCCACGGTGCTAAGCATCGGATCGCAAGCTTTTGCCAATTCACCATCCGAAAAACCGAAAATGGCTATGTCATCCGGAATTCTCAATTTAGCAGATTTCACAGCATACATAATTCCTGCTGCGCAATGGTCGTTGATGGCAAAAAAACCATCGGGCCGGTTAGGCCGGTCTAAAATTTCCGGAGTAATTATAATGGCCTCTTCACGCGTATCGCACACGCGAATCAATGATTCATCAACCGTCAAACCATATTTCCTAAGTGCATCAAGATAACCGTTTTTACGGTTTTTTGAGATTTCCAAATGCAAAGGTGAACTATAGAAAGCAATTCTTTTACAGCCTGTTTGAATAAGGTATTCTACTGCAGCAAAAGCCCCGGCATAATCATCCACTACAACACGGTCGGTAATAATGCCAATGCAAATACGATCAAAAAAAACTAACGGGATATCACTATCTATAACATCCTGAAAATGATCATAATTAGTTGTATGTTTACACAGCGACGCCAGGACGCCGGAAACACGGCTCGATATTAATGCCTGTGTATCACGGACTTCCTTTTCATAATTTTCACTCGACTGGCAAAGTATGACATTATAATCTGCCTGATTTGCAACTTGTTCTATTCCAGACAATACAGAAGAGAAAAAGTAATTATTGATTTCAGGCACTATTACACCAATTGTATTGTTTTTACTCATACGAAGACTCAAAGCCAGCGCATTAGGCTTGTAATGAAAATCTTTGGCATATTTATTTACCAAATCCTTTGTAAGCTGACTGATATCGGGATGGTTTTTGAGAGCACGAGAAACAGTGGATGGTGAAATATTGAGTTCCCTTGCAATATCTTTAATTGTAATCTGTGTTTTTTTCATGCAATAGAATTTTCGGTTACAAAATCTTTAATCAAGAAATAAAATCAGCAATTACATACAACAGACTAATTTTATGATCCTTACGACACAACAAAAGCTCTTGCTTATAACACGAAAGACCCCTAAATAAGATTTCAATTACAAAAGTAGAATAGATTATCCGAATAAAAAATTATTTCCTCAAATATCTAAAATAATGCTCGCAAACGTTTGCATTGAATTTTCGAATCATAATCATAAAACTAAGATTACAAATAAACAGCAAACCTCTATTTTTGCCTCCATAAAACACTTAACGTTTTTTTGAATTATCTAAGATGAACTAATTAAGCAAAGTCATTGTTTAATGAATAAAAATGTTTGTTGTTTTCATTTAAATTAATTACAAGTTTCAACCTTAAAAAAACTTAATGCATGAAGTACATTCACTTTAAGCTCAAATTACGTGCATTTGTAGCCGTTCTAGCGATGTTAGTTTTTGGTCTAAGCGCCAATGCACAACAAACATCAGTTTCCGGAATTGTGAAGGATGCTAAAACCGGAGAAACCATTCTCGGTGCAAGTGTTCTGGAAAAAGGCACCTCAAAAGGTGTAATCACTAACATTGATGGTGCATTTACCATCTCTGTGCCCTCAAATGCAACCTTAGTAGTTAGATACTTAGGCTATCTATCCGTTGAAGTTCCTGTAGCAGGAAAAACAAACTTTACAATCCAATTACACGAAGATGCAATTTCCCTGGGTGAAGTTGTAGCAATTGGGTACGCTACAGTTAAGAAAAATGATGCTACCGGTTCGATTACAGCCATTAAACCAGACAAACTTAACAAGGGACTCACTACCAATGCCCAAGACATGATAGTGGGTAAAATTGCCGGGGTAGTTGTTACTAATGATGGTGGAGCTCCTGGCAGTAAAGCAACCATACGTATCCGTGGAGGATCTTCTCTTAATGCAAGTAATGATCCATTAATTGTTATTGATGGTTTAGCTATGGATAACGAAGGTATCAAAGGAGTTGCAAACCTTTTAAGTACAATCAATCCAAATGACATTGAGTCATTTACTGTATTGAAAGACGCGTCTGCAACCGCTATATACGGTTCTCGTGCTTCGAATGGTGTAATTCTTATCACGACGAAAAAAGGAGAGAAAGGTTCTAAGCCACATGTTTCATACGACGGAAATATGTCGGTAGGTGTGGTAGGCAAAACAATAGATGTTATGTCCGGAGATCAATTCCGTGCTTATGCCAACCAATTATATGCAGGTCAAACAGGAGTTCTTTCAAAGCTTGGAACTGCAAATACTGACTGGCAAAGTCAAATTTACCAAACAGCAATAAGCCATGACCACAACGTTAGTATAATGGGAGGCTTAAAAAACATGCCATATCGAGCATCTTTTGGATACACAAATCAAGATGGTGTTATTAAAACTTCAAACTTCGAACGTTACACGGGTTCAGTCAGCTTAAATCCATCTTTCTTTGATGATCATTTAAAAGTTTCATTGAATGCAAAAGGGCTGTATGCCAAAACCCGATATGCTGATACCGGTGCAATTGGTTCAGCGGTATCAATGGATCCAACACAGTCTGTTACCTCAACTCAGGAACCATACAAATCAACTTTTGCAGGATATTGGCAATGGATAACAAGTGGAACAACGTGGAATTCTTTGTCTGTTGCTAATCCACTTGCGACTCTAAATTTAAAAAGGGATATAGCTCACTCGAGAGATTTCATTGGGAATGCAGAATTTGACTATAAGGTACATTTTTTACCTGAACTCCGTGCACATTTATCGCTGGGAACAGAGATATCTGAAGGACAACAAGATTTGGCTATTCCAACTACTAATGCAAGTGACGGACAGCTTGGACGGACAGGGTTCGAAAAAATTTACAAATATAACAGATCATTGTCTTACTACATGGATTATGCAAAAGAACTTGGAGCTCAAAAATTTGATGTAATGGCAGGTTACGAATGGCAACATTTTTATAGAAGCAAGAACAACAAGTATTCGGCTTTAGATCTTACCACCAATAGAACCACAGATGTGTTTAAAACTGAAAGTTATTTGGTATCCTTCTTTGGCCGTGCCAACTACACATTATTAGACAGATATTTATTAACTGCAACAATACGTAACGATGGTTCTTCTCGGTTTGCATCAGGAAATCGTTGGGGTTTATTCCCTTCAGTAGCCTTTGCATGGAAAATAAACGAAGAAAGTTTTATGAAAGGTAACACTACCTTCTCCGATTTAAAACTTCGTTTAGGGTATGGGATTACCGGTCAACAAAATCTAGGTTCTGATATTGGAGATTATCCTTATTTTCCAGTGTATATAACCAACATTGAAGGAGCAGCATATCCGATCGATGGTAGTTATATTCAAACTTACAGGCCAAACCCTTATAATAAAAAATTGAAATGGGAAACAACTACCACCTACAATGCTGGTTTAGATTGGGGTCTTTTAAATAATCGTATCACTGGATCTATTGATGGATATTATCGTGTAACAGACAATCTAATTAGCAGAGTAAATGTAGCTGCCGGTACAAACTTTAGTAATATTGTTACTCAAAATATCGGATCTCTCGAAAACAAGGGAGTTGAATTCACCTTAACTGGTAAACCCGTATCTACAAAAGATTTCACCTGGGATATTAGCTACAATGCAACCTACAATAACAACAAAATAACCAAGCTAACAGGAACCGGAGCAAATACGGCTGAAACCAATAGAGGTATATCTTCAGGAACCGGAAATTATGTAGAATATCAACAAGTCGATTTCCCTGCTTACTCTTACTACGTTTACCAACAAGTGTATGATGCAAATCATAAACCCATTGAAGGTCTTTATGTAGATAGAAATGGAGATGGAAAAATAAATGATGCCGACCGTTATTATTATCATAACCCGGCACCTGATGTAACCATGGGGTTATCTTCTAAATTAGTTTACAAAGAATTTGATTTTGGATTTTCCATGAGAGCTAGCCTCGGCAACTATGTCTATAATGATGTTGCATCCAATAAAGCCAATGTAGGTGCTAGCGGCGTCTGGTCAACTTCCGGTTTCTTTGTAAATAAGCCAACATCGGCTTTAGAAACAAATTTTGTAGGAAAAACAAACTGGTATTTCTCTGATTACTACGTACAAAACGCATCATTTGTTCGCGTGGACAATATCACTGTTGGATATACATTTAAAAATCTGTTCCATGTAATTTCGAGCGGTCGTTTATCTGCCACTGTGCAAAATCCGTTTGTGATAACAAAATACAAAGGATTAGACCCTGAAGTTTTCGATGGCAGGGACAACAATATCTACCCTCGCCCAATTATGACAGTGATTGGTTTAAGCCTTAATTTTTAATTAACCTGTAAAACAATTGTAAATTATGAACGTAAGACATAATAAAATAATAATCACGATCTTGTCGGTTTTATTCGGTATCGGCCTGCCATCGTGCGTGAATGACTTGAATGTTACACCTATTGATCCAAGTTCTATTCAAACTTTTAATCAAGATGCTGTATTTGCTAAAGTATATGCTTCTTTAGCACTTACCGGACAACAAGGACCTGCAGGCAAAGGTGATTTAGCCGGAGTTGACGAAGGAACTTCATCCTTTATCCGATTAATCTGGAATCTGAATGAGCTTTCAACTGACGAAGCTATATGTTCATGGGGTGACCCGGGTATACCTGAACTGAACTTCAATAAATGGACGGCTTCTCACGATCAGGTTAATGGTATTTATGCCCGTTTCTATTTTGGAGTATCTCTTTGTAATCTATTTCTGGAACAAACAACCAGCATGACTGATGCTAAGACAGTTAAACAACGTGCAGAGGTTCGCTTTTTACGTGCATTGAATTACTATTACCTATTGGATTTATTTGGAAATGTGCCTTTTACTGAAGTTGTTTCTCTTGATCCTCCAAAACAAATGAAGCGCGCAGATTTATATGCATGGCTTGAGAAAGAGTTAAAAGCAATTGAACCAGATCTGGCTACTCCTCGTACAAATTCATACTATCGGGTTGACCAAGCTGCTGAGTGGTTATTATTAGCTCGTTTATATCTGAATGCCGAAGTTTATACCGGTACAGCTAATTGGGCAGCTGCTAAAACATATGCTAAAAAAGTAATGGACTCTGGCTACAAGTTAAATCCAAGCTATGCACAGCTTTTTATGGCCGACAATGCAGGCACATTTGATGGTTCAACAAATACTGCTCCTCAGGAAATTATTCTTCCAATAGCATGCGATGGTGTACAAACACAAAGTTATGGAAACTCTCTTTTCTTGATTGCATCTGTCCACACATCTGGAATGCCTGCATGGGGCAGCTCTGAAGGTTGGGGTGGTAACCGTGCCCGTGCTGCTTTGGCAAAAAAATTCTTTCCAAACGGAATACCTTCCGGAACCGATTTAACTAAACTTACTGCATTTGCAGGAGATCAAAGAGCTATGTTCTGGGGTTGGGATATTTCAGATACTAAATCAACAGATCCAATGACCATATTAAATACTGGAATTTTTAAACAAGGTTTATCTGTTACAAAATTTACGAATGTACGTTATGATGGAAAAAAATCTAACGATGCAAAGTTTAGTGATACTGATGTGCCACTATTCCGGGTTGCCGAAGCTTATCTTACTTATGCCGAAGCTTCACTTCGTTTAGGCGATGCAGCAACTGCTCTGACTACAGTTAATCAGCTGCGAGATAGAACCACTGGAAGTGCTCCAGCTCTATCAAGCATTAATTTAGACAAGATGTTAGATGAATGGTCACGCGAATTCTATTTCGAAGGACGTCGTCGAACAGATTTAATACGCTTTAGTGATTATGGCGGAAGCGATTACACATGGGATTGGAAAGGTGGTACGGCTACCGGAACAAAATTTAGTGCTATATACAATTTGTATCCAATTCCTGCAACCGATTTGAATGAAAATCCGAATTTGACACAAAATCCTGGTTTC
>DATFAW010000155.1:0-12561 GCA_035254165.1 Paludibacter sp. | reverse complement strand
CGTTGCGATAACGGTAAAATGGTTTTTTTTATAGCCCTATTCCATAAACGAATACTTTTTGCTAAGTTTACAACACAAAACAAAAACAATTTAAGTTGCAATGAAAAAACTATCAATTCACAGCTTGATGCATGTTCCGTTCGAAGGATTGGGCTGCATGGAACAATGGATTACCCGCAATAATCATTCGCTCAGCTACACCCACTTTTATGAAAATTATCAGCTCCCAACTATAGATGATATTGATTGGCTTATCGTCATGGGCGGACCGATGGGCGTTTACGATGAAACGCAATATCCGTGGCTGGCAGAAGAAAAAGCATTTATCCGCCAAGCCATTGGCAAGGGGAAAACAGTAATTGGCATTTGCCTCGGATCGCAATTGATTGCCGAAGTGTTGGGAGCAAAGGTTTACCCAAACAAGCAAAAAGAAATCGGTTGGTTCGACGTAAAGCTATCGGAAACTGCCAAAACTCATCCTCTGTTTGTTGGTTTCGAGGATAAGTTTCCGGTATTTCACTGGCATGGTGACACATTCGATTTGCCGGCAGGAAGCACTCACCTAATTAGTTCTGACGCTTGTTTAAATCAGGCCTTTTTATACAACGGCAACGTATTGGGATTACAATTCCACGTTGAAGTAACCGGACAGACATTAAGCGGAATGGTGGAAAACGGATTGCATGAGTTAGCGCAAAGCGAAACAATTCAATCGGCAGAACAGATTCTAAAACAAACAGCTTTTATTGAAGCTAACAACAAAAAGATGTTTCAAATACTGGATTATTTTGAAAAAAGCACCCCTAACCCCTAACCTAAACAAGACAGAACCAAAAGACAGAACGCAAATTACGCAAATGGCGCAAATTCACACAAATAAAGACTGATATTTCCTAGATTCTCATAGTACTTTAAACGACTGATTTTGATAGACATTTGAATATCATGTACACACACATTTGAAAGATAAGGTACTAAAGAGGAACCCAGTTAGATCTATTACATTTCTGCATAAATAATAAATGATTATCCGATATCTATCCTAAAATAAAAATGGAAACTATTTACAACCCCATTAGGGGTTAGGGTGGGGTGTAAAAAATCAGGGTTTACTTTTAAAAATATACGTTCTGATTTCAATCGACATTTTATGTTCGGTGCCACGCACCTTTGTTTTCTGTATTTAATATTCCTACAAATAATACGGTGCTACGCACCTTATAGCAACGTAGTTGCGAACCATTTGTAGAATTATAAAAAAAGGATAATTATAAGGTGCATATGGTACATTCCGGCTTGACGGAAGCACCGAACCAGAGAAAAGGGAGGTAAAATATATTTGTTTAAATCAGATTTTTGACACCCCAGGTTAGGGGTCTTATTTCATTGCTTATTTATAACGTCCAATCCAGCGTTCAACCAAATATCCAGGTCTTTGTTGTATTCTTGTTCAATGTTGAATTCTTTATCCTTTTCTTTTCCCAGACGAACGATTACCGCATCCAAGGCCGGAATAGCAATGATATATTGTCCTAACATACCACGCATATACTGAATTTTCAACCCACGATAATTGGCCAGCCAAATTTGATAGCCATAAAAAGTACAAGGTACAGGAGGATCAGCTTGCGTTTGTCCGGGGCGAAGCCGGCGGGTAAATTTAAGTCCCGTAGCCGGTGTAGTGGCCGCTTTGATATAATTTGAATCAACTACTTGCACGCCATTCCAGAATCCTTTATTGAGAAGCAACTGGCCCAGTCGGGCAAAATCGCGGGCATTGGAATTGAAACAGCAATAAGCTTTTTCCATACCTTCTTTATGGTCGAGCGACCATTGTGCGTCTTCTTCAGCCTGAATCGGCGTCCATAGCTTTTCCGAAGCATAATCGGCGATATTCCTTCCCGTAGCTTTTTTCAAGACAAAAGCCAGGATCTGCGTAACACCACTTTGGTAGTTGAACCGGACACCCGGTTTCTCAACCAGTTTTTCGGTCAGAGCCAAACTCCAAAGGTCGTTGCCGTAATAAGCCTGGGTTGTTTTCGAAAAAAGCGAACTATACGATTCATCCCATTCCACTCCGGCACTCATAGTCAACAAATCTTTGATCGTAAGCACCTTGCCATCAAACGAAGTCCATTCGGGCAAAAAATCACTGACCGGCTGGTCAACACTCTTAATCGCTCCATCATCAATCGCACAACCAATGAGCAAGGAAATAATACTTTTAGCCATTGAAAATGAGTTACTCAAACTCAACGGACTGTAGTTTTTCCAATACTGCTCCAG
Organism: Paludibacter sp.; assembly: GCA_035254165.1. Lineage (GTDB taxonomy): Bacteria > Bacteroidota > Bacteroidia > Bacteroidales > Paludibacteraceae > Paludibacter. The sequence continues at coordinate 10,275 of DATFAW010000155.1, read as the reverse complement.
AATAATTTTTTTGTGCTGAATCACAACAAACCCAACGGTTTTGTATTTCGCAAAATCAGCTTCAAATTCTTTAGGTATCTGTTTGCCTTCAACATCAGGAGCAAATTCCCAGGGATGAGGATCTTCGGCTTTTACGATCCGGTTTTCAAAAATCGTATATTGGCTGATCTTTGGCATTCGATGTACCAATGCTTTGCGAATATAATAATTGCCGGGTAAAAAAAGAAAAATACCTGCCCCAACAATTAATGTCAAAAGCAGATATAAGGCAATTTTCCTGAAAGATTTATTTTGAGTAGTTTTCATAATGCAAATTATAATTTCACCCGAACCTGCCGGTTGGCGTGATGAAAAATGCAGGCGAGTCCTAACATTTTATATTCAGTTCGTTGAGAACCACCCGAATCTTTTCGTAGGTTTTAATGGTGTTGGGTACCAACGGCAAGCGAAGTTTATTTTCTATAAAGCCCATGACGGCCAACATACTTTTCACTCCGGCCGGATTACCTTCAACAAAAAGTAACTGGATCAGTTCGGTAAAGTGATAATGAATCTGACGGGCACTGACATAATCACCTTGCTGAGCCAGGCGCACCATGCGGCTAAATTCGCGGGGAAAAGCATTTCCAATAACCGAAATCACACCAACAGCACCGAGAGTCATCAACGGGAAGGTGATGCCATCGTCGCCTGAAATAACCATAAAGTCTTTCGGTTTGTTTTTGATAATATCGTCAATTTGGGTAAAGTTGCCCGAAGCTTCTTTAATAGCGCAGATATTGGAAAATTCTTTCGCCAAACGCAAGGTTGTTTCGGCCAGCATATTCACACCGGTACGTCCCGGCACATTGTAAAGTACCACAGGCAGTGGCGAAGCTTTAGCTATAGCAGCATAATGCTGGTAAAGACCTTCTTGCGAAGGTTTATTGTAATATGGAGTAACCGACAAAATAGCATCAATGCCACTAAAATCGAAAGTAGCCAGTTTTTCAACCACGGCTTTGGTATTATTTCCACCCAAACCCAGCACAATAGGCAATCTGCCTGCATTACACTGCACTACAAAACGAGTGACATCATCTTTTTCCTGTTCTGTAAGCGTCGGTGTTTCAGCAGTTGTACCGCATACAACCAGATAATCCGTGCCATTTTTGATAAGATGTTCTACCAATCGGGCCAGCGCATCATAATCAATCGATTCATCACTTTTAAAGGGTGTTATCAACGCTACACCCATTCCTGTCAGTTTATTATTAATCATCGGTATAAGGAATACAATTTGTTTGCAAAAGTACAGTTTTAATCTGTAGTTTGTATGCTTTTGAGGTAAAAAATTATCTGGTTGAAGAGGTATGTTCCGTCAATCGTATTTTCGACTGATTCAGCGTTTTGAGTTTGCCCCATCGTACTTTCCAAATCAATCATAAAATCAAAAATCGGCAAGTTGTTTTTTCGAACACCGGCTTTCAGTGCAGCTTTGGCGTACATGGCTATATATTGCAATGCCACAACCGGTTTCACCGACAAATCGATCAACAAATCAAATTCCTGATTTTCCAGCTCATGGATGAACGACACCGCGGGTTTCTGAAAGAAATCGGTCTGCTTGCAGTGCAAAATCCGGAATCCGGGCAATGTGGATGCTGTGACTTCTTTTTTATTGATAAAGCCCCAGGCCGAAACCTTTTTGCCATCTTGTTGCAACCCGGAAATAATCGTATGAATGTTCGTATTTTTTTCCTGCAAATCGCTTTCGAACAACAGCAATATCGTTTTTGCTTTATCGTAACTCACAAAACGATGCTTGCGGGGCGTTTCGCCCAAGTATTTCTGGGCACGCTTTTGAAACAAATAGCTATTTAAATAATTCATAATTCAAAGTTTATAGTTCAAAAAGAAATCAATCGTTTATCATAGATAAAAACATGTCTTCATCTACTAATTTCACGCCCAGTTTTTCTGCTTTTTTCAACTTCTCCGGTCCCATATTCTCGCCAGCCAGTATGAATGACGTTTTTGAAGAAACGCTTCCCACATTTTTACCTCCGTTCATCTCAATCATCGACTTGTATTCGTCGCGCGAATGTTTCGAAAACGTTCCGCTGATAACAATAGACAAACCTGCCAGCGTAGTTCCATGGGCTTGCAGTTTATCTTCCGACAAACTCATTTGCAAACCCTGTTCTTTCAACCGGTTTAGCATTTCTACATTCAGCGAATCGGAAAAATAAGCTACTACACTTTGTGCAATCCGTCCGCCAATTTCGCCTACAGCAATCAATTCATCAAAAGTGGCCTGCTCCAACGCTTCGATATTTTTGAAGGCATAAGCCAGCTTTTTAGCAATAGTTTCGCCTACAAAACGAATTCCAAGAGCAAAAATCACACGTTCAAACGGTACTTCTTTCGATTTCTCTGCGCCGTCTTTAATGTTGTAAGCCGATTTCGTTCCCAAACGTTCCAACCGGATCAGATCGGGGACTTTCAGTGCGTAAATATCGGCTATATTGTGTAATAAATCATTTTGATACAGCAAATTTATCGTCTCGCTACCCAGCCCATCGATGTTCATGGCTTTGCGGCTCACGAAGTGTTCCATCTTGCCTTTTATCTGAGGCGGACAAGCATTTTCGTTGGGACAATAATGGGCAGCTTCGCCTTCGAAACGTACCAATGCAGCACCACACTCGGGGCAATTTCTGATAAACTGCACTTTGTCGCCAATCAGAATGCGGGCATCTTTATCCACCGCCGTAATCTTCGGAATAATTTCGCCGCCTTTCTCCACAAAAACCATATCGCCGATATGCAAATCGAGCGCTTCGATAATGTCGGCATTGTGCAACGAAGCACGTTTGACGGTGGTACCCGAAAGTTGTACCGGATCAAGGTTGGCAACCGGAGTCACAGCTCCTGTCCTACCCACTTGGTACGAAACGGAATTGAGTCGCGTCACCGCCTTTTCGGCCTGAAATTTATAAGATATTGCCCAACGGGGCGATTTGGCGGTAAAGCCCAATGCGCGTTGTTGCGATAGTGAATTTACTTTCAGTACGATGCCATCGGTAGCCACCGAAAGATTTTTGCGTTCCACATCCCAGTGTTTGATAAACGCGGAAACTTCGTCCAATGTTTTACACACTTTTGTAGCATCGGATATTTTAAAACCCCACGAATGCGCGGTCTTCAGGTTTTCGGAATGCAAATCGGAAGGCAGGCTTTCGCCCAATAAATAATAAAGATAGGCATCGAGCTTGCGACTGGCCACTACAGCTGAGTTTTGCAATTTCAAAGTTCCCGAAGCAGCGTTACGCGGATTGGCAAAAAGTTGTTCTTCCTGCTCCTCCCGTTCACGATTCAGCTCGTCGAACACCGACCATGGCATAAGTATTTCGCCCCTGATCTCGAAAAGCGGAGGATAATTGCCATGCAACCGCAACGGAATACTGCGAATAGTCTTCACATTAGCCGTTACATCATCGCCTTTCTCGCCATCGCCACGGGTCACGGCACGCAGCAACACGCCATTTTCGTAAGTGAGCGAGATGGATGTTCCGTCGTACTTCAATTCACAAACCAGCTCAAAGTCTTCGTTCAATCCCTTGCGCACCCGTTCGTAGAAGTCCTGCACTTCGCTTTCGGAATAGGTATTTCCCAGCGAAAGCATTGGATACACGTGTGCCACCTGCTCGAAACCGCTGGCTATATCGCTCCCAACGCGCTGCGTGGGCGAATTTGGATCGAAAAACTCAGGATGAGCCGTTTCCAGTTCCTGCAACTGCCGAAGCTTGGTGTCGAAATCGAAATCGGATATAGTAGGCGCCGAAAGCACATAATAATTATAATTATGCTGTTCAAGTTCGCGACGGAGGGATTCTATTTGGTCTTTGATCATGGTTCAGTTACAAGTTACGAGGGACGAGGGACAAGATGTAAGTTATTTTATAAACGGGATTCAGAACATCTTGATATGCAAAAATAAGAATTTATAGACAAGTAAACAAATAAAAGATGTAATCGCCTATATCAAAGATACAAATTCTTATTTTTCAAATATCGAGCAAGCTTTGTGCATTGTTGAGCAGGCTTTGTGTATCGTTGAGCACGCTTTGTGCATCGTTGAGCACGCTTTGTGCATCGTTGAGCAGGCTTTGTGCATCGTTGAGCGCGCTTTGTGTATCGTTGAGCAGGCTTCGAGTAATTATCCGATGCTTCCACTCGCTTGTTCGACACTTCGCTTACACCTATTCGTACCTGATTATCTTTGCCGGAGTAATCTTTGTTATTAAATATGATGGCCCGATCATCATCAGAAGCGAAGCTATCAGTGTACCAACATTGAGCAACAGGATGTATAACCAGTTGAAGCAAATGGGAACGGTAGATACATAATAGGCTTGTGGATCGAGGGGAATAACGCCTGTGAAATATTGGATGGCACAGAGCGAAAGTCCTATGGCATTGCCCCACAACATGCCTTTGCCAATAAGGAACGCGGAATGATACAGGAACACTTTGCGCACCGACCAATCGGTTGCACCCATCGACTTGAGGATACCAATCATGTTGGTGCGTTCGAGAATCAGAATGAGCAATCCCGAAATCATATTGAATCCGGCAACAGCCAGCATAAGTATGAGAATGACCCACACATTCATATTCAACAAGTCGAGCCAACTAAAAATTTGCGGATTGAGTTGTTTGATGGTTTGGGTAGTATAAGCGCTCCCATCTTTATTGAACTTATTGGCTGTGGCGTCATACACCACATCGCCAACTTCGTCTATCCGGTTGAAATCGGTAATCAGCACTTCCAATCCGCTGAATGATTCGGGCGACCAGTCGTTAAGCGCTTGTACCTGGCGCATATCAGCCAGAATAAAAAGCTTGTCGTATTCTACAAAATTGGTTGAATAAATGCCCACAATCTTGAACTTGCGCGCCCTAACCTGGTCCTGAATAAAGTAGGTATAGAAACTATCGCCAAGCTTTAGTCCCAACAGGTTGGCTAGGTATTTCGACAAAACAACCTGATTGCTTGGCGTGTTTTCCGAAACATCAAGGGTTTTTCCCTCGACAAGATTAGCTTTAAAAAAATTCCAGTCGAAGCCGGTATCAATACCTTTTACAACAATTCCCTGAAACTCTTTATCGGTCTTAATAATACCCGGCTTGGTAGCAAAACGCTGAACGTGCTTCACACCATCAATGGCAGTAATTTTCTTTATCAAAGCCTTATCAACCTTGATGGGATTCATTTCGTAGGTATTGTTATTATCGAAATTGGAAATCTGAATATGACCGCCAAACCCAATGGTTTTGTTGCGAATTTCGTTTTTAAAACCGATAACTACCGCCACGGAAATAAGCATCACAGCCAGTCCGAGAGCGATACCAATAGTGGCTATACGAACGGCAGGACGAGAAACATTCTTCTTGCCCTGCTGAAAATGGATGCGTTTAGCTATGAAATATTCTAAAGACAATGTGGTTGATTGGTTAAGTGGTTGATTGGTTATGTGGTTGATTGGTTAAGTGGTTGATTGGTTATGTGGTTGTAACATGCCTGACTAATTCAACTCATTTGACTAATTTACCAATAACTAATTAACCCATAGATTTACTTGATTGATTTAGCTTCATTTTCTGCAAATAAGCAATGTATCCATTAAGAAGCTTTAAACATAAAATATATTGATTTCTGAAATCGTTGAGTTGCTCTACAGAAATATAATTCTCATCCATAGCACAAATCATATGATCTAAAGTCTCTGTCAGTGAACCACGAGCCTGACGGCAGAACTGGATATTCTCCTGATAATGATAACGGCCATGTCCTTCTGCAATATTAGCTGTAATTGATCTGGTTGCACGAATTAGCTGGTCAATAATCCGGTATTTTTCTTCCGAAGGAAATGATTTTAGGACTATAGAAACTTGTTTCCTCAAATTTCTACTTTCTTTCCAAACTTCTAATTCTTCAAAATTATTTATCATACTTTTGCTCTACTAATCTATCCAGCCAAAAGAACTTACTCAACCAATTAACTAATAAACCACTTAACCAATAAACCACATCACCACATCAAATCGTCCGTCCCGGATAAGCCAACAAGGCTTTGCCAAGAACTATCAATGCATGTTTCAGGTCTTCTTTGTCCAATACGTAAGCAATGCGGACTTCGTCTTTTCCCAAACCTTCTACAGTGTAGAAACCGGAAGCAGGAGCCATCATCACCGTATAACCTTCATATTCGAAGTCGGAAAGCAACCAGGCGCAGAACTTATCGGCATCGTCAATCGGCAAACGGGCAACCGTGTAGAACGCACCCATTGGAATGGGAGAATAAACACCCGGAATACGGTTCAAACCATCGATCAGAAATTTACGGCGTTCCACATACTCGTTATACATTTCGAGCATATATTCCGGTGAGGTATTCATAGCTGCTTCGGAAGCAATTTGTCCCAATAACGGTGGACTCAAGCGTGCCTGACAGAACTTTATGACGTTTTTGCGAACTTCTTTATTTTTAGTTACCAATGCACCGATGCGAACACCAGTCATGCTGTAACGTTTCGAAACCGAATCGATCAGCACTACATTTTCTTCGATGCCATCCAGGTGGAAAGCCGAGATATAAGGTGCACCGGTATAACAGAATTCGCGATACACTTCGTCGGAGAAAAGATACAAATCGTATTTCTTCACCAGGTCGCGAATCTTGTTCATTTCGGAACGGGTATATAAATAGCCGGTAGGATTATTCGGATTACAAATCAGAATTCCCTTGGTTTTTGGCGTAATCAGTTCTTCGAACTTATCCACATGCGGCAAGGCAAATCCTTCTTCGATAGACGAAACAACCGGACGCACAACAGCTCCCGCAGCAATGGCAAAAGCAGTATAGTTGGCATATGCAGGTTCGGGAACAATGATTTCGTCACCCGGATCAAGACAGCTCATAAACGCAAAGTTCACCGCTTCCGATCCTCCCGTAGTAACGATGATATCATCTTCCGTCACATCAATATTGAACGTATGATAATAAGCCGCCAGTTTAGTCTTCAGGCTTTTAATACCATCACTCGGACTATATTCAAGCACGGTGCGGTCAATGTTGCGAATCGCATCCAACGCGACTTGTGGCGTCTTCAAATCGGGCTGGCCGATATTAAGATGGTACACTTTGATTCCGCGTGCTTTGGCTTTGTCAGCCAGCGGAACCAGTTTACGAATAGGCGATTCGGGCATTGCCTGCCCCCGTTGTGAGGTGTGTGGCATATTTTCAGTGTTCAATTATCAGTCAACAGTTATCAGCATCTATTTAAAAAAGCGCTTTGCACGATCGACTGAAATACATATTATTAATTACGGCTGCAAAATTAGTGAAATTTACCCGATAATAAAAGATATTTGGTTACAAGTTGAAAGGAGAGGCGGACATCAATGAACAGTTAGCAGTTAGCAGGAGCGATCTGTTAGCAATTGCGAATAAAAAAAAGAAGGCATTGGGCTTCAATCATCATAAAATAGTCAAAACAATAAACACTATCAATAAACACCTGATAGCTGTTCACCGATGACTGAAAACTGTCTATTTCAGGTCTACCATCAATTTCAAATTCAGCTGACGGCCGGTCAGATAATTCGGTACAGCCATCTGGTGATTGTAAATATCGGCAACCCAATAATAGGAATTGACGTTTTTTATATCCAGCAAATTAAACACCTCCACATTCAACCAAATATTTTTCACGTGTTTCAACCACGATCTGTCCATCACTTTGTCGGTTCCACTCACCAGCACGCGCGATGCACCTATATCTACCCGACGGTAAGGTGGCGTGCGAAATGCCGAGCGATATTCGATATTACGTGGTGGTCCGAACGGTAATCCATCCGACAGAATAAATTTCAGTTGCATTTTATACTTCGGATTGTTGGGCAGATAATCCTGAAACAACATCGAAAAAGCATAGCGTTGCTCGCTCGGACTTGCCACCCAGCCGGGATAAACTGTTTTAGAAGCCAGTATATTTCCATTGGCATCATAGGTGTGACTTACATACGAATCGCCAATGATATCCTGCTTGGCATTCATCAGCGAAAGGTTAATCCACGAATCGGCACCGGGAACCAACTCTCCATACAGTTTAAAATCCATTCCGGCCGTATAAGCTTTTGCATCATTCTTACCGGAATAAAGAATGTGCACATTATCTACCGAGTAAGAAATTACCCGGTCGGCAAGTTTCAAATAGGCTTCAGTGGTAAATTTAAAAGGCCTGCCCCACGCACGGAAATAATGATCGCCACCCAGTACAAAATGCAGCGACCGTTGCGCCTTGATACGGTTATTTAAGTGTATATTAACGTTTCCGAGTGCATCGGTAACCGTATCGCGAATTTCTTTATAAAAAGGCGTTTGATAATAAACTCCGGTAGCAAAGCGAAAACTGAAGTCGCGTTTCCAATGCGGTAAAAACGAAACCGACAATCGTGGACTAACCAGTAATTCGTTATTAAAAGTCCAGTAATTGGCACGCAATCCTCCGGTAAATGAGAATGAACCGGCATCCGAGCTCCACCGGTACGTATCCTGACAGAAAGCCGTCGAACGCCAGGTTGAAAGCTTGTTGGAAGACTTCAGATTGTAATAAAGGTTCAGTTGTTTATCACTGTACGGAAGCGAATAACCTGCCGAGTCGCGCCATTCCCATTCGCTGATTTTATCCGAAATAATTTCATTCTGGATATTCACACCCCACTTCATTTTATGGTTAGCCACATTGTACTCTCCCAAATGAGCCAGATTTGAAACCGTTGCATTGAGCCTGTTTCGGGCATGTTGGTGATAGGTTCCCACGCCGAGCGATGCACCTGTCTGCGTCGACGGATCAGCATCCGTTTTCACTTCACTGATAACATATTCGCCCGAAATATCGTAAGTTTCATTTTCATTGGTATAAAACGATGACGCCAGCAAGCTTAACTTCATTCCTTTAGTTGGTTTAAAATTGAGCGTCAATGCACCAAACGAAGTCCGGAACAAATCCTTTTCCTGACCATCAAAATAAATGGTGAGTTTGCGGGCAGTTTGATACGTACCAAAAGAGGTTTCGCGCGTTTGCGGAACGAACTGATACGAGTTCTGAGAAAAGTTTCCCAGAAAAGTCAGTTCATACTTCGGATTCAACTGGTAAGTCAGATAGGTTTGATAATCAAAAAACTCCGGTTTATATTCCGCTTTCGTATCGAGTGTACCAAGCAGGTAAGCCGAGGTTTTATATCGGATTCCGTGCATTTGCGTAAACCGCTTATTGGCAGTGCCCACATAGGCCGAAGCCCCAAGCAAACTCAGCGAAGCCGAAGCTTCAAATTCGGTTGGCTTTTTATACTGGATATCGAGCACCGACGACATCTTGTCACCATATTTGGCATCGAAACCACCAGCCGAGAAAGCCACATTCTGAACCATATCGGGGTTGATAAAGCTTAATCCTTCCTGCTGTCCGGCCCGGATAAGCAAAGGACGATACACTTCAATGCCATTGACATACACAGCATTTTCATCGAAATTTCCACCACGCACATTGTATTGTGAGCTGAGTTCATTGCTGGAACTAACCCCGGAAAAGGTGATTAACAACGATTCAATTCCTCCATTGGCATTGGGCATAACACGAAATTTTGAAGGGTCAAGCACATCGAGCGTTGAAGTCTGCCGACGCTGGCCAACGACGCTTACTTCATCCATTTGCCTGGATAACGTTTGAAGTTGAACCGAGATTTGAATGACTTGCTGATGAGGATGTATGGTATGTTTGACAGTTTGATAACCCAGCACAGAATACACAAGGGTAGCTGAGTCTTTTACATTCAGTATTAATTCGTAATAGCCATTTTGATTGGTTGTAGTACCCACAGCACCGTTATCGAGGCGCACACTTGCCAAATCAATTGCCCGGTTATTAGCATCAATTACATAGCCGTAAACACGCACTTTGGATTGCGCCGACAAGCCCACCGCGAAAAATAAAATACAAAATATATAGATGAGTTTGTTCTTCATGTAATGTGAATGCCGTTTGACAGGATTTATGTCCAAACCCTGTTTTAACGTGTAAAGCAAGTGTTTATTTTATACAGATATATTCAATTGCTCACAAAGATACAACATATGGGAAAGCCATGCAAACTGAAAGAATTGCTTATCGTTTATTCTAAAGAATCAGGAATAAAAAAAATCCGAAAATCAACTGGTTTTTCGG
>DATFAW010000154.1:0-11360 GCA_035254165.1 Paludibacter sp. | reverse complement strand
CTCTTTTTTCTCAACACCCTGGGAGTTGGTTACAACTTCTATATCATAAAGAACTTCCCACTCTGCAGTTTTTCCGTTAGAAAACACTTTTTCCAATTTGGGTACAACACTCTTTTGTACAAGCTTAGCATCGTCGAAAATATTATATACTTTACCCTCAATATCTTTAGCCTCCACTCCAAATAGTTGACATAACTTAGGGTTAATTCGGTCACACCAACCATCCCTATCGAGGATTTGAGTACTTAAAGAAGATTGCATAAACATCTGTTCAAAGAATTGTTTTTGGTCAATCAATTCTTTTTCAATTCTTTTTCGATCGGTGATATCGATATTAAATCCGGCAATACCAATTAATTTTGAATTGATATAAATTGGAAAAACTATTTGTTGGTAGATTCGTTCTTTGTTATTAAATAGAAACACACACTCCTCATCAATCATTTCTCCGGTAAATGCACGTTGATTATTACTTTCCCACAATTGAGCTATCGAATCATCAATTGACTGATCTGATTTTGGAGTTTTACCTATAATTGTATCATAATGATCAACAAACTTTTTATTTTCAAGAATCCCAACATTATTGACATCTCTGGCCCAAATTTCGAATGGCGTGTTTTCGATAAATGTTCTCAATAGCATCTCACTTTTTTGTAACGCATCCTCAGCTTGTTTTCGATCCGTAATGTCGTGCAAACATAAAAGCAAACTTTTATGTTCGCCATAGTTGATAATAGCTGTTGATCCAAGGAGCGAAACATCACGACTTATTCCATCAACAATAAACGTTGATTGATATTCAACATTTTGATGTCCATTTCCAGTTCTGAATGTATTTTCCATTGCCGCACGCAGACTACAGTCTGAGCATTTTGCTCCATATCCGCAACCACGAGGGTCATCGAATGAATTAATACAGCCAACCATTGCCCCAACTACACCTCCGATCAACTGCGTCTCCGATGCTCCCCTCAATGACGTAAATGCTTTATTCGCAAACTGTATATTCCTTTTATCGTCCACTACGCACATCATTACCGGAGCATAATCATAGATAGTTTTCAGTTCATTCCTGCTTAGTTCTAGTGCCCGCTCTGCAGCTTCTCGCTCTCGTTCAGAATCAATTACATCGAGTGCATACGAAATATCCTCTCTAATCTCCAACAAAAGTTTTTGTTCCGCCTCATCAAAGAAATTGGTTTCAGTAGCATAAAGTGTCAAAACTCCGTATGGTTTTCCTTTACGAAATATTGGAGCTGCAAAAGAGGACCGATAGCCTCGTTTTAGCGCTCTGTCTTTCCAGGGAAGCATAATACGGTCAGTAACAATATCATTGCAAAACATAATCTTCCCTTCTCTGAATGCTGTTCCTGCAGGACCATTGCCACTGTTGTTTCCAGGATAGATATTTAGTGTATCCAAATATCCTTCATCATAACCAGCAGAGGCTACTGGTTCCAGTTTTCCGGTCTCATTATTATAGACGCCAACCCAACACATGCGGAACTGCCCGAACTCAATAGCTAGATTACAAATTTTTTCAAATAATTCGTCCACATTTCTAGTCCGAATAATTTCTTGATTTATCTGGCTTAAAAATGCATATAAACGAGTAACATAATTCAGTTTTTTTTCTATTTGTTTTTGCTCTGTAATATCTACAATAAGCCCACGCAGACCAACTGATTTATCTCCTTTACAAATTGGATTTGAGTATAATAGAGCAGGGAAACTAGACCCATCCTTCCTCATCACTGCATATATATTACTTTCTACTGATTTCCCTTCCAGTCTATCTTTTAAAACTTTTATGCTATTTTCATAACTAGAAACTTTAAAGAAATTGAGGGCATGAATCCCCATTAACCTACTTTCTTCTTCTTCTTCGTATCCGCAGATTTTGTAGGCCTGCTTATTGACATAAGTTAGATTTCCAGATGAGTCGGTCTCAAATACGATTTGAGGCAATAAATTTGCCATCTCACGAAATTTTTCTTCACTCTCCCGAAGTTTTTCTTCAACAAGTTTTTGTTCTGTTATATCTACAATAATTCCTCTTATTCCAATAGATTTTCCATCCTTTATTATTGGATTTGAATATATTAAAGTCGAAAAAACAGAACCATCCTTACGTACCAAATGATACTCATGATTATTGGGACTTCCCCCAGATAGAACACAACGCAAATTTTCAGCAGCCCTCTCTCGCTCTTCGTCAACATGGAAATCAAGTAAATTTGCACCGATTAACGAATTATCATATCTCAAAATATCGTAAGCTTGTTCATTCAGATAAGTAACTATTCCTTTTGAGTCAAGTTCGAAAACAACCTGAGGCAATAAGTTTGTCATTACTCTGAATTTCTCTTCGCTTTCGCGGAGAGCCTCCTGGGCAACCTTACGCTCTGTATTGTCTCGGATTGCGAATACAAGACGGCTTGGTTGTCCGTCTGCATCACGAACAAATTCAGCATTTATTTCAGTATCGATTTTAGTGCCATCAGATTTTAAAATTTGATACTCTTCAGGCCCATTAAAAACACCCCGAAACATGCTCCCAATATTCATTTTGGCACGTTCAATGTCTTCAGGAGACAAGAATTCAGTAATATTTCTATTGACAACATCTGCATCGTCTTTATAACCAAACAACTCCAATCCTTTCGGTGAAATCATAAGTACATTCAGGTTTAAATCGGTAACAGTGATATTATCGGGCGAAGCATTAATTACCGAACGATAGAGCTCTTCACTGGCACGTAATGCTTCCTCAATTTTCTTACGAGCTTCATTTTCATTTTTTAGATCTTCGAGCAGATTAAGCGTAGCAATGTGGGTTCTGTTCAATTCCTGGGTACGTTCCTCTACCAGTGAAGTAAGACGTATATTTTCATTCCGTTTTTGGATATTAGCTACTTTTATTTTTACCATAGCCTTTATTTGAGCCACAAGTTCGCTTTCGTCGATAGGTTTAGCCAGAAAAGCCTCACCACCCACTTCAAGTCCTTGGATTCTATCATCTTTATCTCCTTTTAACGCCGTCACAAAAACAACTGGGATATCACATAAGTTATCATCCTCCTTAAGCTGCCGGCACACTTCAAATCCATCCATTTCCGGCATGACAATATCAAGAAGTATTACGTCCGGATCTTCTTGAGCTGCCTGCAATCCCTCCCTGCCACTTAAGGCTTTAATTACAACTGCATTCGGAAAAGACTCGTATACAAGTGCCTGAATAGTAATTAGATTGTCCGGATTATCATCAATTGCAAGAATTTTAATTTTTTTACTTTCCATAAAGCACTTCATTTATCGTATTAAAAAATACTTTTTCATCAATAGGCTTGGCCAAATAGGCATCGAAACCATATGCCAAAATTGTTTCTCTATCAGAATTCATTGCACTTGCAGTAAGAGCTATAATTGGAATCTGCGACAATTCACTATTACTACGAATTGTTTTAAAAGCTTCAATCCCATCTACCCCAGGCAATGATATATCCATTAGAATCAAGTTAGGAATACATTCTTTTGCAGCTATAACTCCTTGCGCACCATCTATCGCTTCAAAAACTTCAAAATTATCGCCAACTAAGGCTTTAACCGTAATCATATTATCAACATTATCTTCAACTATCAATATAGTTGGTTTTCCTTCGATTGTTTGTGTTGGCGATATTGGATTTACTGATTCTTCCTTTTCAGGAAACAACATACTTGCAACCGAATTAAGCAGTTCTACACGATTAACGTCCCCTTTCTGAATAAGTTGATGAACGTTACTTCGCTTCAGCAACTTAAGATCGTCTTTAGTTATGTGCTTTGCTGTAAGAATAAGCACAGGTACGCCGGCTGTAGGTTCGGTCTCGCGAAGGTTTTTGAGCACCTCAAATCCATCAACGCCTGGCATCATTAAGTCCAGAATAATTGCATCAGGAATGGTATTGGAAATAATATCGAGTGCCTCATCTCCTCCACTAGCAACAAGGATATTGTAATCACTTTCCTCCAAAAAGTCCTTAATCTGAATTATAGCCGGCTCACTATCTTCCACCAACAAAATATTTTTTTGCGAATTGTGCTTTTGAGGTACTTTCGAAATTATCGGTTTGAATTCCGGCTCAACTCGCAAAGTTTCAACGACCCGGTTGTCGGCAGAATAGTTCAGTGGCAATAAAACTGTAAAAGTAGAACCTTCGCCAAGCTTACTTTTCACAGCAACATCGCCACCTAACAAATTGGCATATCTTTTGGCTATTGCCAAGCCCAAACCCGTACCACCAAACTTACGCGATGTTCCACCATCTGCTTGTCGGAATTCATCAAAAATGTGGTCAATGTGGTTTTCCGAAATTCCTATTCCGGTATCGGTAACAGAAATCTCAAGATTACCTTCATTTTGAAGTACCTCCACTACAACGCTTCCTTTTTCAGTGAACTTTACAGCATTCGCGACCAGATTCTGAAGAATATGACGGCATTTTTCAAAATCTGTATTTACAAAGATGTCTTTTATATTGTTTTTTTGAATTAACTCAATATCCTTCTCTTGAATCTGTGGCCTAATCAGAGCTACAACATCCGAGATAAGGCTTCCGACCGGAAATCGTGTAATTTCTATTTCTTCCCGGCCCGATTCGATACGCGAAATATCCAAAATATCGTTGATAAGCGAAAGTAAATGTTTACCATTTCGCCCAATTACTTCCAGATAACTGAATTCATCCGAAGAAATTTTATTCGCAAGTCTCCGGCTTAGTACACCAGAAAGAGCAATAACCGAGTTAAGCGGCGTACGAAGTTCGTGACTCATATTCGACAAGAAATTAGTTTTGAGCTGACTGGCTTCGTTCAATTGTATTTTTTGCATTTCCAGTTCACGGTTTTGCTCTGTAAGTTCAAAAGATTGAGCTGCCATCTCTATCTTCTGGGCTTCGAGTTCTCGGTTCTGGAATTCAAGTGTCTTCGAGAATTTCTGAATTCTTTGATAAGACAATACACCTTCAACACGAGCAGTCAACGTATCAAGCACATTGTTTATCAGCAATCTGGACTGATTTGCATACGTCCGAACACTTGCCAGGGAAATAATAGCAATAATCTCTTTGCCTGAAATAATCGGAATAGTAATAATTTCGCGAGGAACGAGTTTTCCACTTACAGTATGAAACAAAAAACGTGTATCTTTAGGAATTCGGCTGATTGTCATAACCTTACGCTTTGAAAGTACCGATCCAAACTCACCTTCAAAGTTATCAATATCAAAAGCTAGTTTACTGCTACTCGACATCCCGAAAGAATCAAAATGTTCAAAACGTTTTTTATCTTCGGACAGCAAATAAATCGCAGCCATTTGAGAATTTGTTTGTGCAGCAAGCGTGGGGAGCACAGATGCAAAAAATTTCCGCGGTTCTTCCTCTAGTAACATTATTTGAGAAAGCTCAGATGCTTTTTGACTTAGTTCCGTATTAATCTGAATGCTTTCTACCATCGAATTGAACGACCCGGATAATTCACCAAATTCATTTCTTGCCTCAATAGCACATCGAACATTCATGTCTCCAGCTTGAAAGGATTTAACAGCATCTGCCAATTGTTTTATTGGCCTACGCACATTTCTTATCAACAAGTAAGTAACAACAAACATGAGTAGCAAAACAGCTATCACAAGAAATAATAGCTGACGATTTAGTGATTCTTTTAATTCTATGGAATTTTTAAACAAGAAATCACCCTTATGAGCTGCAAAATCATCAATTACCTTTATTTTCGCCAACATTTGGTCTCTATAATTTCCTACGACCCCGGTTGAACTAACGCTCTCTTTCACTTTCTCATCATCTTCTGCCAATGCCAATTTTATGTTCTCCTGACGAATAGTTTTCCATCTAAGGAATGCTTTATGAGCTTCTTCCACATCGGATCGATCACCTAAATAACTTTCTTTCAAAACATCGAACTGTTCTTCGGCATCCACGGCAGACAGTTCTATTAATTCAATAGCATCTTGTTTCTGTTTAGAATTTATAGATAACATCAGATCTCTGGTACCCAGACGCATAGTCAAAATGTCGACACGAAGGTTCCCTATAGCTTGTCTGACTTTGAAAGGATGATTATAAATGAGTTCCGTTTGCTGGTGAATTCGATTGGATTGATTGCATGAAACTACACCCAAAAAAATTACAAACACAAACATAACTGTGAAGCACAGAAGGAATTGAGTTCCTATTTTAAAATCTCTTAATCTCATGTTTCTTATTCTTTTTATTCCGTCAACGAAAGTAAACGGCAATGACAACTAGTTGTTTACTGATAATGATTTACTGCCTGAATATTGCCGATTGAGGATAAACCTCATGAAAATTAGAATGCAAGAGAATGTCTCTCTCTGTCTCACTCGTTACTAACAGACCGTGTACTGACAAACAATGACTGGTTTTGTCAATAATTTTAGTCCTATATTCAGGTTCATAATAAAAAAGAAGATTAGCACAGACAACCAGATCGAAGTCTCCAAAAATGCTGGAAGGTGGAGAACTGTATTGCTCGCTGAATAAATCAAAAACAGAAAAATCAATATTTTCTTTTAGCTCCGGCTTGACTTGATAGGTATTACCCTGTTTGTCAAACCATTGATTGAGCCTATTTAAAGTCACATTATTTAGCGCTGAATCATTATAAACACCCTGTTTGGCTGCATCTATTTGTGAATCAGACTGGTCGGTAGCAAAGATACGGAAGTTTATTTTCTCACCTGTAGCAATTGAAAGTTCTTTTAAAAGTATAGCCAAACTATATGTTTCCTGACCCGCAGCACAGGCAGCAGACCAAATTCGAATTTCTCTTCTTTTCGAGTTGACCTTATCCAACAGAATGGCGGGAATAATGATTTTCTCTAATACAGAAAATGTAAGCGAATTTCGAAAAAACTCGCTATAACTAACACAAAGTGAGCTGACAAGGCGCTCACTTTCAGCAAAATCACTTTTTATAAATTCGAAATAAGAATTATCCGAATTACATTGAATTTCTTGCACTCTTTTCTGAATAGATTTATTCAAAAAAACAGGATCGTATTTAGAAATATCAATTCCATGGTTCTGTAAAATCAGCTTGACAATCGGGTTATTTATTTCTTTCATTCTACAATTCTGTATTTTTCAGGCTGACCGGCATTAATCAACATTCTATTAATCTCTTTTTTTAATTCGATCATAGTCAATTCGCGATCAACTGTCAGTTTATGAAAGCGTAATAATTGTTCCATTTTTTCTTCTAATGCCTGTTCGGCAAGTTTTCGCTCGGTAATATCACGTAAAATGCCTTCATGGAAAAGGATATTCCCGTTTTCATCCACATTATACCAGCCATGGTCTTCGATCCAAATTCCTGTACCATCCTTTTTTCTCAATTTAAAAACACCGACTTCCTCATACTCTTCTTTCAACACTAGACTCTCGCGGTCTGATGAATCAAAATATAATTGAGATTTTATATCAATCGCCAACATCTCTTCTTTGCTTTCATAACCCAGCATATGAACCATAGCCGGATTGACATCCACAAATTTACCTTCATTAGTGCTTTTATAAACCCCATCAGGAATTCGTTGCACTAAATTACGATAGAGCTCCTCACTTTCACGTAAAGCTTCTTCTGCCAACTTCCGATCAGTAATGTTACGCCCAAAGCTTACCGTTCCTTTAATATTCCCATCAATATAAATTGGAGAGGTATTAACAGACAGAGTAAGAATTGATTCATCTGCTTTTTTTAATCGTAATTCGTAATTGCAATTTTCGCCAGCAACTGATTTTAGGAACACATCCTTAACCATAGGTAGGTCTTCCGGCAATACAAGCGGCACAAATGATTTCCCAATCCATTCTTCTGCAGTAAAACCTGTAGTATTTATACTCATTTCATTCACGAATGTGAAATTCCCATGTATATCCAACATCCAGATTAAATCATTCGAATTCTCAATCATTGTACGATATTTATCTTCACTTGCCCGCAACGCATCTACTGTTTTCTTGCGTTCGGTAATATCGTGAACAATAACTAAAATCCTATCCTCATTGCCAAATAGAACATTTGTACCATTTAATTCAGCAAAGAACGTAGAACCATCTTTGCGTTTAAGTTTCAACTCAATGTTAACCGTTTTCTTTTTGTCTTTAATTCCTACACGCAAGGCTGTCATCGCTCTAGGCAAAAACTCGTCATCAACAAACTCCATTAAACAGCGACCTAATATATCTTTGGGGTTGTGCTGAAACATTGATTCTGAAGCTGGTGAAGCATAATAAATAATCCCGCTATTATCACAAATTGAAATACAATCAGATATTTGCTCTGTGATGGACCGAAACTTTTCTTCGCTAATTCGAAGAGCTTTATCTGTTTTCTCCCTGTCGATGTATAGTCCGGTTTGATTAGCAAAAAGCTCAACAATTTCGTGGTTCCGGAGTGTATTACCTTTTGCGAAAAGCAAGGTAAAATCGCCAATCATCTTATCATTTTTTAAGATCTTCACGACAAATGTTTCTCCAATATGAAATGTTCGTTCAATGAATGTTATGAATGCCTTTGAAAGTATATTTCCAGTCAAATCGTGAATAGTATCAAATCTGGTGATTGCATTATTTTTAATTCTTTTTTCTTTTAAAGCATCATACTTCCATTTTTTATTAACTAATTCATAGCCAAAAACATTCTTTGCTTTTAATAAGCTTTCACTCAAACCCGAAATAGCAACTGTTGTAAATTCAAGCTCCTGCTCATCTAACAAATTAAAAGTGGCATATTTTGCTCCGGAAATTTCGAGAACAATATCTGTTAACTTCAAATAATTAATCCCTCCGGAACCTGAATCGATAAAATCGGTACTTGCATGCAATAGCCTATTCAATACGTTTTTACTTTCTTTTAATGCTTTTTCGACTTTATCTCGCTCAGTTACATCTGACATAATTACGATGACTTTAAGCTTGCCGTACCTATCAACAAAATGAGTCATATATTTATCACATAACCGCCTTTCACCATTATGGCAAATGACTGATAAATGATAATGATGTATATATTCCTTTCCGGAGATTACTTTTCCAAAATTAGAAGAAGCAAATTCCAGACATTCAGGAGCGATAAATTTAGCAAATGATTCGGCTCCTAAAATTTGTTCATTGGAATAGCCGCTACGAGTCAACAGGTTTTGATTTACCCATTCGATTTTGCTGAATTCATTTATAATAAGAATAGCACTATTTGAATTTTCGGAGATTGTCTTATATAACTCCTCACTTTCCCGAAGAGCTTCTTCTGCTTGTTTCCTTTCAGTTATATCTTGAATAGTTGAGCGTATGCCGGTAATAGTCCCATCATTGTCACGAAGTATTCTGTCAAATATTAAGACATTGTATTTTATTCCTGTCTTGCTTATTAATATAGTTTCGGTTGATAATACAGAATCATTTCGACCATTTAGCTTATCATTAACTTCTTGGCGCATTTCAGATTCATTATGAGCAATTTCCCAAATAAATTTTCCAATAATTTCGTCACTTGTGCAACCGTGCATATTCAATTCTGTCTGATTCATCTGCACAATCCTGCCTTTAGCATCAATTTCATGATAACCAACAGGCGCATAATCAAAAAGATTCTTAAAATTTCCTCTGCTTTCTTTTAGTTCTACTTCAATCATTTTACGTTCGGTGATATCACGCAATGTTGAAATAACCCCGGTAACTTCACCTGCTGCATTTCTTAAAGTAGCTAATGAATCAGAAATCCAACCCGATTTACCAGGGTATGGAAAATTAAACGCGAATTCAAATTCAGGTACAACCATTCCCTGAAGAGCTTTTTCAATATTTTCTATAGCGCCAACCTCAGTTAAAAAAGGGAAAATATCTGTTGCACATTTACCTAATACTTCTGATGATTTAACACCCGTGATATTTTCCATAAAAGGATTCCATGTTATACAATTCAGATTTTTATCATACACAACTATCCCTTCTTTGGCACTTTCAATGATTTGCCGGTTAAACTGGTTTGACTCAGCCAATGCCTTTTCGATAAGCTTTATCTTGTTTTCATTATCAATTTCCTTACAAACCTTGCTGATTACCAAAGGCACAAGCTCAATAAAATTCACACCCTTAATTATGCAATCGCGTGCACCAAGCTTCATCATATCAACAGCAATGCGCTCATCACCCCGACCTGTTGTCATTAAAAAAGGAGGAACAGGTTTATCTTTGGTTTTCAATTCCGCAATAAACTCCTTACCGTTCATATCGGGAAGGCTGTAATCCAACAGGATTAAGAATGGCTCATTTTCAGCCAGCCACTTGAATGCGCTCGCAGCAGAAAGCATAGAAGCTGTATTGTAGCCGCATTCTTGAACTTTTTCGCTGAGTAATTCTATTAAACCCGCATCATCTTCGATAATGAGTATTGTTTCTTTCATCGCTTTTATTTGTTGCATACGGTATTAGATTTTTATTATTGGGAGGAATAAACCCAATCTCTTTAAAACTTCTGAAAATCGACAGGCTTTTCAATATAGACAATACCTTCGCCTGCTTCAAATGATGTCGGATCAACCCGATAAAACACATCCCAAATTCTTTCTAATCTCTTGATTTAATTCTAATTCCAATGTCGGATATCGTATAGGTAACTTTATTATACCGAATTTTTGACGCAATTTCAATCACCAATTGTCGATCATTATCTCTGTATTTGAGTGCATTGTCAACAATCTATTAACCGGTAAACCAAGGCTTGGCCTTGGTCGTCAAATACCAGTTCGTTCAAAACAACCGTTTGGAAACAAATCATATAAGTGCTCTTTGCTTTTCAATTCTACCTGCTGAACTTCAATTTCATCTAAAAGTTTTAAAGTTTCTAATTTGGGAAGGATCAATTCAGATATTAACGAACTGTTTTTTAGTAAATTGCCTACTTTCTGGCGAAGGAGAGTAATGGAATTTATTTTGGTTTGCGAGTTGCTCATAATCACCTCCGGGTTACAAATCGGTGTATAGTTATAGGTAAAAGGCCAAAAAAGTTTTTTGCTTTGATTGAATTAAGACATCTAATCCTTAGCTCAAAATTCTGTACTTGTGGCAAATATAATAATAATTGCAATGTATTTTAATGAAAAGGAGAATTATTTAGGTCAAAATGTTTATAGATAGCTGTTTTAATCTGTTTTTGTAGTATAAATTTCAACGAACCAAAGCGTAAAATATTAATTAATTCGAATTACATAATGCATTTTAGCAATTGCACTGAAAACTAATCAATAGAAGCCTATCTAACCATATTTTGAATCC
>DATFAW010000153.1:0-11123 GCA_035254165.1 Paludibacter sp. | reverse complement strand
ATTTTTCAATGGTACCATCACCAAACAGGAGGTACACCAGTTGTTGGAGGAATTGAAGAATGCTGAATTCGAAAAGGTATGGATGAAAGAACAGTGGGATCAAACTCCTGAAATGATGAATAAGGCTGTACAAAAACAAATTATGGACAATATCAAAGCCGATATTCTGCCAAAGCGGACATTCAAGTGGAAGCAATGGTTAATAGTGGCAGCGTCATTATTGCTTGTTTTCACCACTTCACTTTCGGCTTACTTATTTTACAATGGACAAAACAAAAAACTAGCCGGCGATATGACTGTCACAGTTGAAAAAGGACAGAAAGTAGCTCTGACCTTGCCCGATAAAAGCCGTGTATGGGTTAACTCCGGTTCAACATTAATCTATGGCAGTCGCTTTAATAAAAAAGAACGAATCATTCAACTCGATGGTGAGGCCTATTTCGAAGTCGCAAAAGACAAAAACGCTCCATTCATTGTGCAAAGCAGGGGTTTTGCAGTCAAAGCTCTTGGAACTGCATTCGACGTAAAAGCTTATCCCGATGAAAAGCAGATCTCTTCTGTATTAATCAGGGGAAAAGTTGAAGTAGGCGATGAGTTGAACAAAATGAATTTAAGTCCGAACCAAAAGGTGACCTACAACTGCGAAACCAAAAGTATGCAAAAAAGCGATGTAGCCGATGGACTCATTTATGCTGACTGGCGTTACAACAAACTTACTTTTAATTCGGAAACATTTGAGAATATTGTATCCGTACTGGAACGAAACTATAATGTCAAGTTTGTTTTTGAGGCTCAATCGCTAAAGAAATACCGTTACTCGGGCTCAATAAGCAACACCAGCCTGGAAAGTTTATTGCAGATATTTGCAATGACTTCACCTATCTCGTATCATATGAAAGATTCAGTCATCTACATGAATGAAAATAAACGGTTGATACCATTTTATAAAAAAGTATTGAAATAATTAATACAACTTTCCGAGACTATTTTAATAAAAATTGTAACCCTAAAAAAACGCGTATGGCAAACACAAGTTAACACATTAGTCATCACGGAAGAGGAATAGTCAAATTTATTCCATCTCCTGCCCTTAATTCTTTTTTTTCGGTGTATGCCAATTCATCTATTGAGTAAGCAACATCAAGTATATTATTTAATTAATTAATAGTATGAAAATCACAATGAAACACAAAAACAATCTCGCCAGCATCCAGTATTTACGCTTCATCTGGATTAGTGTTTTCTTTTTCTGTATAGCCATTAATTCAATTGCGCAGGTAACTGTAAAGGCTAAGAATGTGCCTATTCGACAGATTCTAAAAAATATAGAGAAAACTACAGACTACAAATTCTTTTACAATGATGATTTCGCCGCACTTGATAAGGTGGCATCATTGAATGTCAACAACGTATCGATTGATAAAGCTCTGTCCACTCTCTTTACAACGAGCGGTATAAGCTGGGAACAGAAAGATAAAAACCAAATAGTCCTTGTCCCTTCAAAAATGCCTGATACGAAAGCGCAACCATCAGATGGGCAAATTCACAAAATAACGGGTACAGTCACAGACGCATCCACAGGAGAAACACTTTTGGGTGTAAGCGTTGTTGTTGACGGCACTAAAACCGGGGTTATTTCGGACTTGAATGGTAAATTTACAATTGAAGTACCAAGCTCTTCTTCTGAGTTAGTATTTTCATATATTGGATACATCGCAAAAAAAGTAGCGGTTGGTAAACAAAGTATTATCAAGGTAGCATTAGAACAAGATTCTAAAAAACTTGATGAGGTAGTTGTCGTTGGTTATGGAACGCAGAAGAAAGTGAATTTGACAGGTTCTGTTGGAAACGTTCAGATGAGTGACATGGAAACCAGACCGTTGACTGACGCAAGTTTGGCTCTACAAGGTACTGTTGCAGGGGTATATGCTTTACAAAGTTCAGGTAAACCGGGCGACGATAACGCTATTATTTCTATCAGAGGTGTCGGAACATTTGGTAATAATAACCCCTTAGTAATTATTGATGGATTCCCCGGCAATTTATCTGATGTAAATGCCAATGATATTAAATCAGTATCAGTATTGAAAGATGCTGCTTCTTCCTCTATTTATGGAAACAGAGCTGCCAATGGTGTTATCTTGATTACTACTAAAAGGGGCTCAGCAGGCAAGATGTCAGTTAGCTACAATGGTTACTTTGGTGTACAGGAAGCTACGAGACTACCCAAGGTTTTAAATTCGGTTGATTATGCCACACTCAAAAATGAGGCAGCAGCAAATTCAGGACGTGTAGCAAGCTTTACAGATGCTGACATTCAGAAATTTGCAGCACACAATGATCCGATGTATCCCGACATTAATTACTTTGATGTGTATTATGGGAAAGCTCAAACCCAAAACCACCGCTTGAGTCTTACGGGAGGTAATGAAAATGTACAGTTTGCCTTTATGCTTGGACAGTTAAATCAAGATGGTATTATGGTGGCTACCGATTATAAGAAGACAGACTTTCGTTCTAACATTGATGCCTTTTTTCTAAAAGACAAAAAGTTAAGAGTTTCTACCAAGTTAGCAGGTAATCTAGGCGTTAAGAATGAGCCTACCAGTATGTGGAATGCTACCTGGTACGCTACACTTGCACCAATATATCCGCTACAGAATGCTGCTGGTCAGTATATGTCAGTAAATGGAGAATTAAATCCTTATGCAGAAATTGAAGCAGGTAGCACCGCGAAGACAAAGCGATATGATCTAAGCGCACAGTTTGAAGCAGAATATAAATTTTTCAAAGATTTAAGTGCGCAGGTGACTTATGGCTATAATGTTATGTCATCAAACAGGAACGCTTTTAATGCCAATGTGGTATTACAAAACAAGGCAGGAGGTACAAAAACAGAACAATCGGATTTGAATATTACGAATGAAACTGATGTTCAAACGATGTTGACCGGTTTACTCAAATACAATAAAACCTTCGGAGAACACGAACTGAATGTATTGGCAGGTTATTCAGAGGAAGAGTTTACGTATGACTGGCAGAGTGGATATCGAAAAAATTTCGTTAACAATACTCAAAGAGTGCTCAATCTTGGCGATGCCGCCACTCAGAAAAATGATGCCGGAAGCTACGACCTTGGTTTGCGATCCTATTTCGGGCGTATAAATTATGGATTCCAGGGAAAATACCTTGTTGAAGCTAACATTAGACGAGACGGTTCTTCAAGATTTACACAGGGACATCAGTGGGGAACATTTCCATCATTTTCTGGTGGTTGGATAATCTCGAAAGAAGAGTTTATGAAAAATGCCAGTTGGTTGAATCTACTAAAACTGCGTGCATCATGGGGACAGCTTGGCAATGAAAGTATTGGTAATTATTACAACGGCAGTGATATCTTATCATCAGGTCAAAACTACTCTCTTGGTGGCACCTTATATTCCGGTGTGGCAATACAAAATATGACCAACAAACTATTGAAATGGGAAACAGCACAGCAATTGAATTTTGGCGTTGATTTTAATTTGAAGAATGGCATTGAACTGACCGCCGATTATTTTGACAAAAGAACAAAAGATCTATTAAAACTGCAACCCATTCCTGCTACGATGGCATTAGGCTATCCGTATGCAAACGCAGGTGAAGTACAAAACCAAGGTATTGAAGCATCCATCACGTATAGAAAATCATTTACAAATGGACTTAAATTACGCACCACGCTTAACTTAGCCCATATTGTAAATAAAATCACAAAACTGGACGTAAATGAGGAGCTTACTTCTCCCAAAGCTATTATAGTGGGGTCAGCCATTAATTCATTTTATGGTTACCAGATGGATGGAATTTACCAGACATCTGATTTTACCGGATATGATCAAATTCTAAAAAAATGGATTTTAAAACCTGGCGTTGTTAAAGTAACTGACTATAGTGCAGAACCCGGAGATATAAAATTCAAAGATCTTGACGGAGATGGTGTTGTAGATCAGAATCATGACAGGAAGGTGATCGGAAAACAATTTCCAGACTTGTCTTATTCTATGAACATTAATCTAGAATGGAAGAGATTTGATTTCAGTATGTTCTTTCAGGGAGTACAAGGCATCCAAGGCTATTTCTATTATGAAATTGCTACTCCATTTAGTGGTGTTGCTAATTTAGGTTCGTGGTGGATGGACAGATGGACGCCAACAAATCCATCCAACACAATGCCAAAGGTAACTTTAAATGAGACTCATACAAATGTTCATTCGTCTTTCTATATGGAGGATGCATCCTATCTTCGCTTGAAGAATATCGAATTGGGATATACTATCGATCCTAAAATTCTTTCTAAAATTGGAATAAGCTCCGTAAGAATTTATGGAAATATTCAGAACGCCTTTACCCTTACGAAATTCAAAGGTTTTGATCCCGAACAAAAAACAGATCAAACCAGAGCCGAGGCCTTTCCGCAGGTTCGCGTTATGACTGTAGGTTTAAATGTTAACTTTTAAATGACAAGATTATGAACAATATAAATAAAATTATTGCTTTATCGTTTATCTTATTGGGTTGGTTTGGTTGTTCAAGCGACCTTCTGGACAAGACACCCAAAGACAGACTGTCTCCTTCCACATTCTATCAGAATGAAGCACAGTGTAAGATGGCACTGATGGGTATTTACAATGCCATTCAGCCCAATGCAACACCTACTCATTTTTACCAGTTTGAATTTATGTCTGATAACGGTTATTGTCAGGCAGCCTGGCAAGGTTCAAATGAAATTGGGTCATGGAGTACCAACTCAAACAGTTGGGGTCCGAATGCAAAATGGTCGCAGGATTATTCGATTATTGCAAGGGCAAACCAATTCTTGCAAGACATCAGTACTGCTTCAGTGAGCGATGATGTTAAGGCTCCGATGGTGGCAGAAGCTAAATTTTTAAGGGGATATGCTTATTCCGATTTGATTACTTATTTCGGTGATGTGCCACTTATTACTAAAGTTTTGCCATTGGCCGATGCGTATGTAAAGAGAAATGCTAAAGCCGAAGTGCTTACTCAAATTCTTGCCGACTTTGCCGATGCTGCAAGCGTTCTTCCTACCTCCTATTCAGGTTCAAATGTAGGACGTGCCACAAAAGGAGCTGTGCTGGCATATAAGGCAAAAATATTACTTTACAATCAGAAATGGACAGAGGCTGCACAGGCAGCCAAAGATGTTATGGATTTAAAACTTTATGATTTTTATCCAAACTATTCTGACCTTTTCACAGAGGCTCACGAGAATAACGTTGAAGTTATTTTTGATATCCAGTATATCCCAACTACTCAAAGCCAGCCATGGCCGGCTGAACCATTTGTTCTTGGTACCTGGCAAACATCGAACATTACAGCCGATATGATTAATTCATATTACATGACCAATGGTAAACCTATTACAGATGCTACATCCGGCTATAACGATCAGAATCCTTATGTAAACAGAGATCCAAGGTTGGATGCTACCGTGGTGTTGCCCGGAACAAAATATGGCGTAGCTACATTTATACCTGCCAGTTATGATGAATATCCTTGTGGTGCCAAGCCACGCAAATATGCAGAGTATGGAATTGCCGATGTGAACAACAGTTCGCTGAATACTATTTTGATGCGTTATGCCGACATCTGCCTAATGCGTGCAGAGGCACTTATTGAATCCGGTAGCACCGCTCAGGAAATTTATGACCTGATTGATAAAGTGCGTGCGAGAGTGGGTATGCCTACTGTCGAATCGGTAGAAGGTACCGGACTTAGTACAACCCAGCTTCGTCAGATCATGCGCCATGAGAGAAGGGTTGAATTTTGTATGGAAGGAACACGATATGCCGATATGTTGAGATGGAAAGATGAATCGTTAGTGCATGATGTATATGGTTATGATAAGACAAAATTGTCTGATCCAACAAATCCTGCAAAATGGGTGTTCTCGCAAATTAAAATAGACACCAGGGCATTTAATGCAACCAAAGGATGGCTATGGCCAATTCCTCAATCCGATATTCTGATTAATAAAAACTTGCTTCCTCAGAACCCTGGTTATTAAGATTGTGATATTAAGTTGAACATTATTTTCCTCCTATAAAAGGAGTAATTTTCTAAAAAAACGTGAGTTTCTATGTTACTAAACAAACAATAGAAACTCACGTTAATCTTTTCATTTAACCCGTATATTGAAGAAATTCTCCCCCTTATTGATCGATTCCTTTACTTCAATTAAATTCAATAACTGTATTTTTGTAAACCCTTAAATTAATAAGTATAAAATGAAAGCAAAATTATTGTTGATTATCACTATACTGGTTTTTGTCACTATGATTCAGGCAAAACCTCAGTTTGGAAGAGATATATTATTCAACGAAAGCTGGCGGTTTAAACTCTCGGATATGAAAGACGCTGCGCTTACTGGTTTGGATGATTCCAAATGGAGACAGCTTAATTTACCTCACGATTGGAGTGTTGAAGGTATTTATAGCCCCGACAAAGCCAGTGCAACCGGTTATCTTCCCGGTGGTATTGGTTGGTATCGCAAAACATTCAGCGTGCCCACCTCCGAAAAAGGGAATAAAGTGTATATCTATTTCGAAGGAGTGTATAATCACAGTGAAGTATTTATCAACGGAAACAGCGTTGGTAAACGTCCAAACGGATATATTTCATTTATGTATGATCTCACTCCGTATATCAAATTTGGGCAGGAAAATCTTATCTCGGTAAAAGTTGATCACTCGCAGGATGCCGATTCCCGCTGGTACACCGGTTCCGGAATTTATCGGAATACGTATCTGGTTTATGCATCGCCTGTGCATATCGACTTGTGGGGCGTTTATTTTAAAGCCACCAATGTTACAAATAAGAAAGCTGATGTATCGGTAGAAACAACCATCAATAATGAGACTAACAAAGCAGGAAGTGTACTTATATCTTATCAAATCATCGATCCTGTTACAGGAAAGATAGTTGCTAAGTCATCCAAAACACTGAAAACTGAAGCAAATAAAAAGACCACTTCAGCACAAACCTTCAGCATCACTTTGCCCAAACGCTGGTCGTTAGAGCAACCAAATCTGTACACACTCAAAACCATTGTCACCCAAAATGGAAAAGAAATCGATAGGAATGAACAACAAATAGGTATCCGTTCACTGACATTTGATCCCAACAAAGGTTTTGCACTAAATGGTGTGTGGACAAAGGTAAAAGGTGTTTGCATTCATCACGATGCAGGCTGTTTAGGTTCTGCCGTACCGCGCGAAGTATGGAAACGAAGATTAAGCACATTGAAAGAAATGGGTTGTAATGCCATACGCATGAGCCACAACCCACAAGCTCCGGATGTGTACGAATTGTGCGACGAACTGGGCATATTGGTTATGGATGAGGCTTTTGATGAATGGGAATATGCAAAGAAAAAATGGATTACCGGATGGAATGAAGGTACCCCCGGATTTCAGGGCGCTGCTTCTTATTTTGCAGAATGGAGTGACAGAGACTTGAGAGATATGATTCTCCGCGACCGCAATCATGCATCTATCATCATGTGGAGTATTGGTAACGAAGTGGATTATCCGAACGATCCTTATTCTCATCCTATTCTCGACCATGCTAATATAAACCAACCTGTTCAGGGAGGTTATTTGCCAAACAATCCTAAAGCCGAAAGACTGGGAGCCATTGCCAAAAGGCTGGCTGCCATTGTACGTGGATTAGACACATCGCGTCCTGTTACTGCTGCATTAGCCGGTGTGGTCATGTCGAACGAAACAGAATATCCTTCGGCACTCGATATTACAGGATATAACTACACCGAGGAGCGCTATGCGCAAGATCATACCAAATATCCTAAACGGGTTATTTATGGCAGTGAGAATGGTCAGAGTATGGAATCGTGGAAGGCGGTACGGGATAATGAATACATTTTTGGACAATTTCTTTGGACGGGAATAGATTATCTGGGCGAGTCAGGTTCATGGCCATCGCGTGGATTTTATTCCGGGTTTCTGGATTTTGGAGGATTCATAAAACCCCGCGGACATTTTCGGCAGGCGCTGTGGAGTGATAAACAGGTTGCTTACATTGGCACTTACCCGCAACCAGAAAACAAAACCTTTTTATCTACCGATGCATGGCCTGTATGGAATTACGAAGAAGGCAAAATGACACGGGTGGTGTGTTATACCAATGCTGCAAAAGCCCGTTTAATGCTAAATGGCAAACAAGTAGGCGAGATTAAAAATCAGGACGACAATACAGGCGTCATTTATTGGGATATCCCGTTTCAGGAAGGAAAACTGGAAGTGATTGGTTTGGATGCAAAAAACAACCAGACTTGCAACTATGCTTTGCAATCATCCGGTAGACCATATTCCATAATAGCCCAATCCGACCTTTCTGAAATAAAAAAAGACCGCGGAGTTGCCCAAGTGACGGTCCAGATAGTGGATGAAAAAGGAATTCCGGTGATGATTTCAGAAGATGAGGTTACATGCTCTATCGAAGGTCCTGCAAAATTACTGGGTATGGAAGCAAGCAATAATTCCGACATGGGAAATTACAGTGACAACGTACAACGTGTTTATCACGGCAGATTAATAGCTTATGTACAAGCTACCGGTAGCGAGGGCAAAATAAATCTTAAGTTTACAGCTCCCTGGCTAAAAGACGCAAATATAACCATCAAGGCATTGAAACAATAATCATTCATATTGAAACTCCAACCGAAATGTTTTTAAATGAGTAATATCATTTAAAGACATTTCAAGTTTATATATCTTTGTCGAATTATTCTCTAAATAGTAACCTCTTATAATAAAACACAAAATGTCATTCACAATCAAGAAACTTTGGCTTTGTATTTATTTAATTTTAGCCATATCAATGCCAACAATCAATGCACAAACCGCTGCGATTACCAAAAAGAAATCAACTGTAGTCGGCAAAAACGAAAATTGCAGTGCTTACCTTTTTGTATACTTTACAGGTAATAGTAAAGAGGATGAACAGATACGTTTTGCATTGAGTAGCGATGGATATAATTTCAAAGCCCTGAATCAGAATAAGCCGATTATTAGCTCGGAAAAGATAAGTTTAAGCGGTGGCGTTCGCGATCCGCATATTTTGCGCTGCGAAGATGGAAAAACCTTTTATATGGTAGCCACCGATATGACTGCTGCTCTTGGTTGGGATTCGAACCGTGGGATGGTATTACTTAAATCTTCTAATTTAGTCGACTGGACCTCTACTGCTATTCATATTCCTACTGTCTTTCCTGAATTCAAAACCGTAAACAGGGTGTGGGCACCACAAACGATTTACGATCCTGTAGTAAAAAAATACATGGTTTATTGGTCTATGCGTTCTGGCAACGAGCCAGATAAAATCTACTATTCATATGCTAATAAAGATTTTACGGCATTGGAGACTCTGCCAAAGCAACTATTCTTTAGCCCTGATAATAAAGCATGTATTGATGGAGATATTATTTATAATGCGGGAAAATACAATCTTTTCTTTAAAACAGAAGGCAATGGCGACGGCATTAAAAAAGCTGTTTCTATTAAGTTGACCGAAGGGTATGTGTTACTGGACAAATATCTGCAACAAACTACCGATGCTGTGGAAGGTGCAGGTGTGTTTAAGCTTAACAACTCCAACTCATGGATATTAATGTACGATGTGTATAAAAAAGGTCGTTATCAATTTACCAAAAGCGATGATTTGGAACACTTCAAAGTCATTGATCAGGATGTAAGCATGGATTTTCATCCACGTCATGGAACCGTATTGCCCATTACTGCAAAAGAAGCTGCCCGGCTCACAAATAAATGGGTAAATGTTTCCTCCGTATTTGAATCGGCAAAGTCAAAAGAGTTGAAAAAGATCAATATCGTAGTGGATACAACAGCAAAAAGAGTTTGTTTTCCAGTAAAAACCACTACTGATTTGAGCTCATTTGACCCTGAGCTAAATAACTTCCCGGGAGTAAGCATTGAACCCGACAAAGCAGCTGATTTTAGCAAAGGTGCGGTAAAATATGCGGTAACAATTCCCGGAAAGAAACCCGAAATCTACACAGTGGAAGCAGTAAAAAATCATAATCCGGTATTGAACGGTTATTATGCCGACCCGGAGATTCTTTATTCAGAGAAAACAGGTAAATTCTATATCTATCCTACCAGCGACGGTTTTACCAACTGGTCGGGAAATTATTTCAAATGCTTTTCGTCCGATAATTTAGTGGATTGGGCCGATGAAGGAGTGATCATTCAACTGGGCAAGGATGTAACATGGGCCAACCGTAACGCCTGGGCACCTTGTATTGTCGAAAAGAAAATTGATGGCAAATACAAATACTTCTATTACTTCACCGCAGCACAAAAAATCGGCGTAGCTGTTTCCGATAGCCCAACAGGACCATTTGTTGATTTAGGGAAACCATTGATTGACAGTCGCCCCGAAGGCATAACCCGTGGTCAGGTGATTGATCAGGATGTATTTACAGACCCTAAAACCGGAAAAAGCTATCTTTACTGGGGAAATGGATTTATGGCCGGTGCAGAACTGAATGATGATATGACTTCTATCAAACAAGAAACATTGACCATCCTGAAACCCGACAATACTTTCCGCGAAGGCACTTACGTGTTTTATCGGAATGGTACGTATTACTTTATGTGGTCGGAAGATGATACCCGCAGCGAGAATTACCGCGTACGTTATGCTACTTCCACTTCGCCACTGGGTGCATTTACCATTTCCAAAGACAATCTGGTTATTGCCAAAGACCCTAAAGCCGGAATTTATGGAACCGGACATAACTCTGTGTTGCAGATTCCCGGAAAAGACGAATGGTACCTTGTTTACCACCGCTTCAATTACCCGAAAGGAATAACACAAGGTGACGCTGCCGGATACAACCGCGAAGTATGCATTGACAAAATGGAATTTAATGCCGACGGAAGCATCAAACAGGTTATTCCAACACATAAGGGGATAGATCCGGTGAGTTTGAAATAATTCAACACTACATTATAATAATAATGGCTGAACTACTTTAAAGAAATTCAGCCATTTTTGTATTTAACAGCTTTTATTACAAGATA
>DATFAW010000152.1:0-4189 GCA_035254165.1 Paludibacter sp. | reverse complement strand
TATGGAAAGGCTTACCAGTTCTATTGTCCCCGAAATTATTCTCGATGAAATAATTGAGAAATATAAAGGAAAACCCGGCATGTTGCTTTCAACCCTGGAAGAAGTGCAGGAAGTAAATCCGTTGAAATTTCTTCCCCGTGAGACTTTGGCGAGTGTATCAAAAAAGCTGAACATCCCTTACACACAGGTGTACAGTGTAGCTACCTTTTATTCCTTTTTCAATTTAAAACCACAGGGCAAACACTCCATTGTTGTTTGCCGCGGAACAGCTTGCCATACCAAAGGTTCCAAAGGATTGCTCGATGAAGTTGCCCCGATACTGGGATTTAAAAGAACAGAAGACGACTCGGAATCATCATTCACCACACCCGACAACGAATTTACCATCAGAACAGTGGCTTGCTTCGGGCAGTGCGCTCAATCGCCGGTAGTTGCTGTGGATGGCGTCATTTTCAGCAACGTCAATTCGCAGAAATTAGCAAAGATACTGACCAAAGTCAAAAAGATAACAAACCACTAAAAAAGAACAGTGCTAGTACAGTCTGTTCAATTTTAGAATTAGAGGAACATATTATAATTGATGATCGCAACTCCAACTCCTCTTTAAAGGTTGAGATAATATAAACCAGAATACCATGAAACCACACGAACTTGAAATTTTGAAACAGCAGAGTCTGGAAAATATACTTCCTGCCACTCCCATGATATTAGTCGGGATGGGCACTTGCGGCATTGGCAATGGTGCTGATATAGTTTACGACCGGGTGCAAAAACACATAGACGAAACCAACGCCGTTTGCACATTAAAGAAAACAGGTTGTTTTGGTTTTTGTGCCGAAGAACCGCTACTTACACTTTACCAACCCGGCAAACCCATGTTAGTTTACAGCAAAGTTGATGAAAAAGACGCTGTACGCATTGTCGACGGACTTTTGAAAGGCAAAATCTATCAAAAAAAATTGCTTTGCCGGATTGATGCATGGGATTTTCATAAGGTCAAGATAGAATTTGGCAAGGGCTATGAGAATATTCCACATTGGGATGAAATTCCATTTTTCAAAGGACAGAAAAAAATAGTGCTGCGCGATGCCGGACTGATTAATCCGGAAGAAATTATTGATTACATTGCCGTGGGCGGTTATCAGGCACTTTCGAAAGTGCTTTACACCATGCAACCTGCCGATGTGATAGCCGAAATAGGAGCATCCAAACTTCGCGGACGTGGTGGTGCAGGTTTCCCTACTGCTATTAAATGGGACATCATGCGAAAAACCGAATCGGATATAAAATACATCATTTGCAATGCCGATGAAGGCGATCCCGGCGCATACATGAACCGGAACGAAATTGAAAGTGATCCGCACATGATCATTGAAGGAATGCTGATCGGGGCTTATGCTATGGGAGCATCGGAAGGAATTGCGTATGTGCGTGCCGAGTATCCGCTGGCCGTAAAACGACTGAAAATTGCTATTGAACAAGCAACGGAACGAGGGCTGTTGGGTAAAAACATTCTGGGCACGGATTTCTGTTTTAAACTCGATGTCGTGGAAGGCGCCGGTGCATTTGTCTGCGGTGAAGAAACGGCGTTGATCGCTTCCATCGAAGGAAAAGCCGGCAGACCCATGCCACGTCCCCCCTACCCCGCCAGCAAAGGATTATATGATAAACCAACCAATATCAACAATGTGGAAACCTGGTGCAACGTTCCGGTAATCATCGAAAAAGGGAGTCAATGGTTTACCCAAACAGGAACCGAAAAAAGTTCGGGAACGAAAGTATTTTCGTTAGTTGGCAAAGTAAAAAACACCGGATTGGTGGAACTCCCGCTAGGGTCTACGATTGAACAATTTGTATTCGAAATAGGCGAAGGTACAGGAACCTCGAAACGGGTGAAAGCCGTGCAAACAGGTGGCCCGTCGGGTGGTTGCATTCCGTTGAAATATTTTTCAACACCGGTTGATTATGAATCGCTTGCCGGACTCGGAGCCATCATGGGTTCGGGTGGCATGGTGGTAATGGATCAGGACAATTGCATGGTGGATGTAGCACGCTATTTTCTGGAGTTCAACTCGGCGGAATCATGCGGAAAATGTACCCCTTGTCGCGAAGGACTGGCTCAGGCATTGGCCATTCTGACCCGAATAACCAAGGGGCAAGGTACTTTTGCCGACCTGAATACGCTCGAATTATTGGGACGAACAATTAAAGACACTGCTATTTGCGCACTGGGACAAACCGCACCCAACCCGATACTGACCACCTTGCGTTATTTCCGGCACGAGTATGAAGAACATATCAGGGAAAAGCGTTGTCATGCCGGAGTATGCGATACATTGTACATGGCCTTGTGCGAAAACAGTTGCCCATTGCACATGAATATTCCGGGCTATATAGAGTTAATAAAAGAAGACCGGATTGAAGAAGCGTTTGAACTGACCTTGCGCGACAACCCTATTCCGGGAACGATCGGACGGATTTGCCATTTTCACTGCCAGATGCGTTGCCGGAGGGAACAATTGGACGAAGCCGTTTCGCAAGGTGAAATTCATCGTTATCTGGCCGACACCATGTACAAACTTGGAAAAGAAGATGAAATATACAGTAAACTGATTAAAGAAAAACTCCCGGACACAGGGAAGAAAATTGCTATAATTGGTGCTGGTCCGGCAGGACTTACTGCTGCGTACTACCTTGTACGACTAGGACATGTCGTAACAATTTTCGATGCATTGCCCGAAGCAGGAGGCGTGGTGAGGTTTGGCATTCCCCAGTATCGCTTACCAAAATCGGTATTGCAGAAAGAAGTTCAATTCATCAAAAAACTGGGAGTTAAGTTCGAGTTCAACAAAAGGCTGGGTGAAAATATAGCTTTTGAAACACTTGAAAATAAATACGACAGCACGTATCTGGCTATCGGTGCCTGGAAAGATATCGACCTGGATATTCCGGGTAAAAATGCGAAAGGAGTTTTTGCCGGAACGGAAGTGCTTAAAGAAATGGCATTGGGAAAAACCCCGAAGCTCGGGCAACATGTAGTGATTATCGGAGCAGGAAATGTGGCTATCGATGCCGCCCGCAGCATGTGGCGGTTAGGCAAAGAAGTTACGGTAGTTTACCGTCGTGAGAAAGGCGACATGCCGGCCAACGCTGCAGAGATATTTGAATCGGAAGCCGAAAAAATCAATTATCACTTTCTGGCAGCTCCACACGAAATCATTGTCGACAAATCGGGGTCAGTAAAAGGACTGAATGTTGAAATCATGACCGGCGGAAGCATTGATGCATCAGGAAGAAGAAAACCTGTTTCAACAGGGAAATTCGAAGAAATTGCTTGCGATTCGGTTATTCTGGCTGTTGGCGAGCGGGTTGATTCGGAGAATATGACAAAAGTAGGTTTAAACATCACAACAGATGGGCGGCTAATTGTTGACCCGTTCACTTTCCAAACCTCTAATCCGAAAATATACGCAGGAGGCGATGCTGTAACCGGACCATCAACGGCTGCCGAAGCTATGGGAATGGCTAAAAAAGCAGCGGAGTCAATTGATCTGGCTTTGATGAAAGAAAAAAGATTTCATCTGCTATTCCGTGACTTCAAATATAAAAACCTGATACCAATGAACCCAAAAGTAAGTCCGAAGAACAGATCAGGCAAACTTTCGGTAAAAGAACGTATCGGTAATTTCCAGGAAGTAGAAGTTGGATATACCGGCGAACAAGCCCGAAATGAAGTGAACAGGTGTCTAAGGTGCGATGTCCGGTGCTGACAATAACCCTCTGCCCCCAAATGGGGGTTCTAAGACAGATTCACTGGATTACGCTAACAAAATAGATATTTCAATTATTACAGATACTTTTCAAACACTGCGTCTTAAGCTCCTATTTGGGGGTTATAAGAAAATTCACTGGATTACGCTAACAAAATAGATATTTTAATTATTACAGATACTTTTCAGATACTACGTCTTAAGCCCCCATTTGGGGGTTATAAGACAGATTCGCTGGATTATGCTAACAAAATAGACATTTCAATTATTACAGATACTTTTCAAACACTGCGTCTTAAGCCCCCATTTGGGGATCATAATACAAATTCACTGGATCACGCTAACAAAATAGACATTTCAATTATTACGATACTTTTCAAACACTGCGTCTTAAGCTCCTATTTGGGGGTTATAAGAAA
>DATFAW010000151.1:0-5843 GCA_035254165.1 Paludibacter sp. | reverse complement strand
AAGCACGGACATTTAATATTAGATTACCCTGTAAATAAACGGGAAAGAAATGTGCGGGTAATAATTCTGGTTGACGACCAAAATGATGAAGATGAAGAACAAATATGGTTGAAAGGCATCAGCTCGAATCCGGCTTTCGATTTTTTGAATGAACCTTCAGAAAACATTTACTCATTAACTGATGGAGAACCTTTCAATGATAAAGAATAGCATTGTCCTTGTTCCATCTCCGTTTGATGACTATTCCGCCTCAAAGGTTAGACCAGCTATCTGCCTGACTTCCGAAATTGGCAAGTACCATCACATAATTATTGCATTTATTACCAGTAAGCTGCCTGATGATTTGGTTGCTAGTGATTTGATAATAGAAAAACGATCGGCTAATTCCTCCGGAACAGGTTTAGCGGTAGATTCGGTAATAAGATTGCACAAAATGGTAACAATACCCAAAAGCGTTATAAAAAGAAAGCTCGGTTCGATAAACAAAGCTGTCGAACTTGAATTAAATAAAAAGTTAACAGAATTATTTTCCAAATAATCCGGCAATAATGAAGTCAATCCTTACAATAGCCGCAATAAGTGGACTTTTAGCAGTTGCGCTCGGTGCATTTGGAGCTCATGCATTAAAGAAAATGATTAGCCCCGAGCTGCTCGAAACCTATAAAACAGGAGTTCAATATCATTTCTATCACACCTTTGCTCTCCTGGCAGTCGGGATTCTGATGCATTTCAACACATCAAAAGCACTGAAATGGGCAGCAAACTTGTTTATCTCGGGTATCATTCTCTTCTCGGGTTCGCTGTATATGCTGGCCATATCAGGCATTAAAGTGCTGGGCATTATCACTCCATTCGGAGGCGTAGCGTGGATTATTGCTTGGTTTCTATTGGCTGTACATTGCCGCAAGTATCTTTCCAAGAGCTAATTTAAAACACTCTCCTCTAAATTAGAAAGGTGATTCAGGGTCAAAGCATGCGTTATCGCAGTGATTTGGTGCGTGAACGCAGTAAATTCGTGCGACATCGGGGTCAAAGCATGCGTTATCGCAGTAAATTCGTGCGTTCACGCAGTGATTTGGTGCAACATCGCAGCAATTCGGTGCAACATCGCAGCAATTCGGTGCGTGAGCGCAGTAAAAGACTGCGTGAGCGCAGCAAATTGGTGCAACATCGTAACAGCCGATAGCAATAACCCTTTCGATTTTAGAAAGTACTTTGCTTGCCTCCCCTTCCACTTACTCAATAAATTTGCCAGTTCAAAAAATAGCATTACTTTTACTGACTGTTTAGTCAATCATAAAAGAAAATGGAAAAAACAAAGAAAATACTAGATGCCGCATTGAAGCTTTTTGTCGAGTATGGATTTCATGGAACACCGACGAGTAAAATAGCCGAAGAAGCCGGCGTGGCAAATGGGACACTGTTTAATAAGTTCAAAACAAAAGATGACTTGATTGTGGCATTATTTGTCGACATCGAATTGCGCATGTCCAAATTTGTTGACGAGAACTCGAAACAGACCACCTCCTTTAAAGACACTTTCAAAGAAATCTATTTTGCCTCACTCTACTGGATCACAGACAATAAAACTGAATTTCGTTTTATACAACAATTTAAAACATCCCCATATCTTTCTCTTATTGCTCCCGATGAAATTGAAAAGGCTCATAAACCCATCTGCGATCTACTCCAAAAAGGTATCGAAGAAAACATTATCAAACCTTTGCCTGTTGATTACCTAATGATGTTGATCAGCAGTCTTATCTATGGTCTTAATGATTATCTGATAAAGAATGAATTTTCGAAGCCAAAACAGCATGCCATTATCAGCGACACCTTCGATTTACTTTGGGATATGGTAACTTGATTTTTTACAAAAAACATAGAGTGATTAGTCAATCTACATAACAACACTAAAAATATAATAAAAAAAGACAATGAATAAAGTAGCATTAGTAACAGGAGCGTCTTCCGGCATAGGGAAAGAAACCGCAAAATTATTGGTTCAAAACGGATACACCGTTTATGGCGCAGCCCGCAGGGTAGATAAAATGACAGAGCTTAAAGGAATCGGAGTTAAACTTATAGCCATGGATGTAACCGACGAAAATTCAATGGTAGCTGGTGTAAATGAAATTCTTCAAACAGAAAAACGCATTGATTTGTTAGTCAATAATGCCGGGTACGGTTCGTTTGGAGCGCTGGAAGACGTACCGATTTCGGAAGCAAAATATCAGTTCGAAGTGAACATCTTTGGACTGGCACGGCTTACACAACTGGTTTTACCAACCATGCGTGGACAACATTCGGGCAGAATCATCAACATATCCTCCATAGGCGGCAGTTTTGGCGAGCCTCATGGAGCGTGGTATCACGCCACTAAATTTGCCGTAGAAGGATTGAGCGACAGCTTGCGCATGGAACTAAAACAATTTGGCATCGACGTGGTTATTATAAAACCGGGGGCAATTATTACCGAGTGGGACTCAATTGCCTGTGAGAACCTGTTGAAAACATCTGGAAACACAGCATACAAAACACTGGCGCACAAACACGTGAAAATGTTTGAAAAAACCTACAAAATGGGTTCACAACCAATAGTGGTGGCTCGAACAATAGTAAAAGCAGCTATGGCCAACAGACCCAAAACACGTTATGCCACCGGAGGCGGAGCAAAAATCATCTTGTTTATGCGAGAAATTCTTACCGACAAAATGTTTGACAAAGTGATGTTAGGCATGATGAA
The DNA here is from genome assembly GCA_035254165.1 of Paludibacter sp. Lineage (GTDB taxonomy): Bacteria > Bacteroidota > Bacteroidia > Bacteroidales > Paludibacteraceae > Paludibacter. The sequence goes on along the minus strand of DATFAW010000151.1, from coordinate 3,097 downwards.
ATAAGTAAATAAAGAAACTCAATACAATGAATAAACTGAAAGTTATCATCACCGGTGCAACCGGCATGGTTGGCGAAGGCGTTCTACACGAATGCCTGCATCACCCCGACGTGGAAAAAGTGCTGGTAATAACCCGCAAATCGTGCGGTTATTCGCATCCAAAACTAACAGAAATACTTCATAAAGATTTTTTCAACATATCGTCGCTCAGCGATAAACTGACAGGTTACAACGCTTGTTATTTCTGCCTGGGCAATACAGCCGTGGGAAAAAGCGAAGCCGAGTACAACAGATTGACCCATACACTGACGTTGAACTTTGCCAAAACATTGGCCACCCTCAATCCCGACATGACTTTCTGTTACATTTCGGGAGCAGGTACCGATAGCACCGAAGAAGGGAAAATCATGTGGGCACGCGTGAAAGGAAGAACCGAAAACGATTTAATGAAGTTGCCATTCAAGCAGGTATATTGTTTACGTCCGGGCGGTATAGAACCGTTCCTGCCACTAAAACCAACTCAGACTTACTATAAAACCTACAAGTATGGAGGCTGGTTATTTGCTTTAATGAAATTAATCACCCCTAATTATGTGATATCGCTAAAAGATTTGGCCGCAGCCATGATTAATGCCTCGCTAACAGAACATCCGAAAAATATCCTGGAAATGAAAGACATGAAACTATTGGCAAAAGCCAACGCAAACAAATGAAAAAAACTATGTACCTCACAGCATCTATTTTGGCTTTAGTTTCACTAGCCACAGCTTTTACTTTGAATCAGGCCAAATTCGGCAAGTTACCCTCCGGCGAACGTTTGGAGCGAATTAAAAAATCGCTGAATTACAAAAACGGAGCATTCCAAAACCAGAGCGTTACACCCGTTATGACCGAAGGAGTGAGCTATTTTGAGGTAGGAAAAGAAAATTTCTTCAACAAAAACAAACGGGTAGCCCCCATTGATGAAATACCATCGATTAAAACTGACCTGTTGCACCTGGACCGGAATAAAGACATGCTGGTGTGGCTCGGGCATTCCTCTTACTTTATGCAAATCGATGGAAAAAGAATCCTGGTCGACCCGGTTTTAAGCGGCAGCGCTTCCCCTTTTTCGTTTGCCATCAAAGCATTTAATGGAGCAAATACTTATACCGCAGACAACATTCCTGAAATTGATTACCTCTTTATTTCGCACGACCACTGGGATCATCTCGATTATGAAACCGTTATGAAATTAAAATCCAGGATTAAAAAGGTCATTTGCGGGCTTGGCGTAGGAGAAAATTTCGAGTACTGGGGATTCGACAAAAATTCAATCATTGAAATGGATTGGAATGAACAAGTCCAATTGGATAGCGGGTTCATTGCCCATGCGGTTCCCGCCAGGCATTTTTCGGGACGCGGATTCAAGCGAAATCAAACCCTGTGGGTAGCCTTCGTTCTGCAAACTCCCATCATGAAGATATTTATGGGTGGCGATGGTGGGTATGACAAACACTTTGCAGAAATAGGTAAAAAGTTTGCCCCCATTGATTTGGCAATCTTAGAAAGCGGACAGTACAACAAAAACTGGAGATACATCCACATGTTGCCGGCCGATCTATTAAAAGCGTTCCATGATTTAAATGCCCGGCAACTTCTTGCTGTTCATTCCTCAAAATTTGCATTGGCAAACCACCCGTGGGATGAACCATTGACAAAGATTGCGGCTTCAGGCAAGAAGCTAAACATCCCATTGATAACACCCATGATAGGCGAACAAGTAAACTTGAAAGACAATAATCAGAAATTCACCGAGTGGTGGAAAGGCATTAAATAACAAAAAGCAGCATCCAAAACAGGATACTGCTCTTATGTTTTACAGTCCACAAGTCACCGTTATTATTTTTTTATAATTGCCCGATAACAAACCTTGTAATCACGGGTTAAATTCCTGTAGCTTTGTAAAGATCAAACTCATTTTTTTTGTTTCCAAAAATATCTTCTGCATTCAGCAACAAATCGATATACTGGGCTCTCTTATAAATAAACGGATTGTTTTGAAGAGCATTTTTCGAAAGCTTGCCTTTAAAGTCATCAATACTATTGTATCCTTTTTCAGCCATCCAAGCTTCCAACTCCGATTTCATATTACTAATTTGCGAAATACCATTTCGATATAAAGCACTTACAACCTGAACGCTGGATGCACCGGACAATATCAGTTTAATGACATCGGCTCCGGTAAAAACACCATGACTACTGCAAATATCAGCCTGTATATTGCCATACAACAATCCTGCGTATCTCAACGACTTCTTGTAATCGCCGGGATTACTAAAATTGTATTTTTCAATATGAATCTCATTTACAATATCAATATCGGGTTGGAAAAATGAATTAAAAAGCACAAAAGTATCAACGCCAATAAAATCAAGTTTCTTAATCAAATTCATTGCATTCGTATAGTCAGAGCTCAATTTCACGCTAACAGGAATAGAAACACTTTGTTTTACTTCTTTTACAATATGAATTTGTTTATTTTCAATTACATTGGCATCAAGTTCCATTTCCGAAATAGTCGGATAAAAATTCAGTTCAATTCCATCTACCCCAGTTTGTTCTATTAATTTTGCATAGTCTATCCATGTTGTGTTATTTACGGCATTTAAACTCGCAATCACCGGTATAGATACACTTTCTTTTGCTTTTCTTAAATTAAACAAATGTTCTTGTGCTCCGGCATGTTCAGCATGAGGATGAATCGTCAGCATCTCAGCGTATATATCGTCGTATTCTGTCAGTTCTTCATCCAGTTGTAAGCGTTCAAGCTGTATTTGCTCTTCAAACAACGATTTGTATACCACTGCAGCAGCTCCACACTCCTCGGCTTTTTTCAGATTATCCAGGTTCGTAATCATATTAGAAGCCCCAACGACTATAGGATTATCTATTTCAAATCCCATAAATTTTGTTTTTAAATTCCTCATATTACATTTAGTATTAAACCATTAAATTCAATCATTGTTTTCATATTCCTATATAAAAAAAACAAACATTCCCTTTCACCGGAAACATGAGGGTTAAAATCACAATTCCCGTGTTATTACAATACAGA
>DATFAW010000150.1:0-2002 GCA_035254165.1 Paludibacter sp. | reverse complement strand
TAACTATGCAGTAAGAAATTACTATTTAGCTAATTTGTTTTTTGAGATAGAAAAGTATGATTCAGCCTATCTATATGCATCCATTGCTTTAAAATATCCAGCAAATTTTTTCACGGAACGTGAATGTTATCGAATTTTAGCAAATACGGAGTACTTGAAAGGCAACTTTAAGCAAATGGCTGTTTTTATGACTCGTTTTCAAGCTTGTTCCGACTCGGTTCGAAAAGTAGAATCTCAAACAAAAACTACGGTATTGGAGGATCTTCACCAAACCTCGGAAACAGCCAATAAAACAAAAAAATACCTCACAGTGCTTGGTTGGATTTTACCAATTATTATATTGATTAGCCTTTATGTGCTGTACCGTTTACGGCAGAGAAGTAGAGGGAAAGAAAAACAATTGGAGGCCGTAGAAGAACAACTTGAGGTTCAACTGAATGAAAAGCAAAACATACTAGTTGATAGTTTGATTCAGAAAATTGAAGAGGCTCGAACTCTGCAATCAACCATGTACAAAAAAGCCACTGTACCCCAACGGGAGCAAATGGACAAGGAATTATATAATGCGTGTTTGCATGTGAACGATTGGGAGGTATTTAAGCGGCTTATGAATAAAACATTCAATAATATAATTACGATGTTGGAAAGTAATTATTCGGATATAACCCGCAAAGAATTAATCTGGTGCTGCCTCTCCTTGTTAGATATACCAACTCCTGATATAGCGCTGGTTCTCGAAAGCCAACCGACAAGTTTATACAAAATGAAATCCCGTTTGGCTCAAAAGCTGAATTTGAAGAGTACCAAAGAGCTCGATCTATTGTTAAAAGAGAAATCGGAAGGTAAGTGATTTTTCGATTTTGATTTTTCTGCATTTTCTTTATTCAGACCCCTGTTTTTCTCCCTATTTTTCCCCTATTTTCCCCCTGTCCTAAAAATTTCGTCTTGCATTTTTGTAACTAGCAGGTATTTAGCGTAATATAAAATGATCTGTCCTAATTTGTTTTGCCTTAAAATTTGGAGACTTGTGTTGCTATGCATAACTTAGCACCTTGAAAAGATACCCTTTTGTATTCTATACCCTATGTTCACTCTAAAAATATATTTTTATGAAAAAAGTTAACTCTTCTCTCTGTAGCATTTTCATGCTACTTGTTTGTGCCCTTTATGTACAATCAGTTTTTGCAGTTGATGTTCCGCTTAAGGCTGGCGATCCTCATGCGATAACTATGATGACTAAATCAAGATCTATTATTCCTGTATCTGTAAGCTTGAATGATACTGAGCTTGGAATTTTCTTTAGTAAGTCAGTAGGTGTTGCACACATCACTATTGAGGACCAAAACGGTACAGTGGTTTATCAAGATGTTCTTGATACGAATTCAACTCATGAAACGTATATTGAAACAGGTGGTTTTGATAGTGGCAATTATACAGTGAAAATTTCGTATGGTTCAACTAAGCTGGTAGGAACTTTTCAATTGTAATTGATTTTAAAACGAAGCGGAATTAAATTCCGCTTCGTTGCCTGATTTTCTGAATGAAACTGTAATGTTTAAAACATAGTTCTGTATGAAAAACGTATTAAAAGTCTCGTTGATTAAGAATGAGCATTATAAATATTCTAATATTTATAGCACCCAGGTTTTAGATAATCGAAGCATTACGCTAACCGACATTCTTGAAGAGTTACAAAAAGAAGGACTTGAAGTTGATAAAAAAACAGCTTTGGATATTATCAATCGATTCAATAAGAAAGTAGCTGAAGAAGTTTTTTCAGGCAAAAATGTAAATACTGGTCTTGTTAATATAAGTCCGGTTGTTAAAGGTTCGTTAAATGAAAAGAAATGGAATCCCGGAATCAATCGGGTAGAAATTGCCTTAAAGCCTGGATGTGATCTGACAGATGCATTGTCGGAGACTGCTTTAGAAATAATTGATGATAAGTCATGCCTAATCGAAACTTACAATCTTTCGGAACAGGTAAATCAACTGCCTGAAG
>DATFAW010000149.1:0-3389 GCA_035254165.1 Paludibacter sp. | reverse complement strand
TAACGAGAATAACTTTCTTGACGCTTCGCTAAAAGTTATTTCCCGTAATCAACAATGGTTGCATTATCATTATCATATTTTTTAAATTCTAATAAAAAACAAGTAACAAAACGGTCAACGTTATTCAGGCATTAACAATCTAAAACTGATAACTGTTTACTGCTAACTGATTACTGGAATATTACATCATTCCACCCATTCCACCGCCCATAGGCATTTGTGGAGCAGGGTTATCTTCTTTCTTTTCGGTAATTACACATTCGGTAGTCAGGAACATGCCTGCAATAGAAGCTGCATTTTCCAACGCCACACGGCACACCTTAGCAGGATCGACAACGCCGGCTGCATAGAAGTTTTCGTATTTATCGGTTTGTGCATTGTATCCGAAGTCATCTTTTCCTTCAAGAACTTTCTGAACCACTACCGCACCTTCTTTACCAGCGTTGAATACAATCTGACGCAATGGTTCTTCGATAGCACGTTTAATGATTTCGATACCGGTTTGTTCGTCATCGTTTGTAGCTTTGATGCCTTTCAACGAAGCGATAGCACGGATGTAAGCCACACCACCACCGGGAACAATTCCTTCTTCGATAGCTGCACGGGTTGCACAAAGTGCATCGTCAACGCGGTCTTTTTTCTCTTTCATTTCCACTTCCGAAGCAGCACCCACATAAAGTACAGCAACACCACCGGCCAGTTTAGCCAAACGTTCCTGTAGTTTTTCACGGTCGTAATCCGAAGTAGTAGCAGCAATCTGTGCTTTGATTTGCGAAATGCGTGTTGCGATAGAATCTTTAGCACCTGCACCGTTTACGATAACTGTGTTGTCTTTGTTTACGGTAATTTTATCAGCAGTTCCCAACATTTCAAGGGTAGCTTGTTCCAGTTTAATGCCTTTTTCTTCCGAAATAACGATACCACCGGTCAGGATAGCAATGTCTTCGAGCATTTCTTTGCGACGGTCGCCAAATCCCGGAGCTTTTACAGCACAGATTTTCAACGAAGCGCGCAAGCGGTTAACCACCAAAGTAGTCAACGCGTCGCTGTCAACATCTTCGGCAATAATCAACAATGGACGACCCGATTGAACAGCTGGTTCCAGGATTGGAAGCAATTCTTTGAGGTTCGATATTTTTTTGTCGTGGATAAGGATGTATGGTTTTTCCATTTCCACTTCCATTTTTTCGGTGTTGGTAATGAAATAAGGCGAAATGTATCCGCGGTCGAATTGCATACCTTCCACTACTTCAATGTTGGTGTCGGTTCCTTTGGCTTCTTCAATAGTGATAACACCGTCTTTCGAAACTTTACGCATAGCGTCAGCAATCAATTTACCAATAACTGCATCGTTGTTAGCCGAGATAGACGCAACTTGTTCAATCTGATCGTAGTTTTCGCCAACCACTTTAGCTTGCGAAGCAATGCTTTTTACCACTTCGGCCACCGCTTTGTCGATACCGCGTTTCAAATCCATTGGGTTTGCACCAGCCGCCACGTTTTTCATACCAACGCTTACGATTGATTGTGCCAAAACGGTAGCAGTTGTAGTACCATCACCGGCATCGTCGCCAGTTTTCGAAGCAACTTCTTTTACCAGTTGAGCACCCAGGTTTTGAAATGGATCTTCCAATTCAATTTCTTTAGCCACTGTTACACCATCTTTAGTAATATGTGGTGCACCGAATTTTTTCTCGATAATTACATTGCGACCCTTTGGTCCCAGCGTTACTTTTACGGCATTAGCCAACTCATCAACACCTTTTTTCAATTGGTCGCGAGCATCAATATTGAATAAAATTTCTTTAGACATAATGTATTTTTTAATATAACCCCTAGCCCCTAAAGGGGAACAGGGTTACTACTGTTTTTTATAATTTGAATTGAATATATATTAAAAAGATGATACTAATCTAATTCCCCTTTAGGGGTTAGGGGTCATATTATCGCCAAAATATCCGATTGTTTCATAATCAAATACTTTATGCCTTCCCATTCCAGTTCTTGTCCGGCATATTTTCCAAATAAAACAGTATTGCCCACGGCAACAACCATTTCTTCATCTTTTGTTCCGTTACCTACGGCTAATACTTCACCTTTCAATGGTTTTTCTTTGGCTGAATCGGGAATAATGATTCCACTGATTGTTTTTTCTTCTGCCGGTGCAGGCTTTACCAACACGCGGTCGGCTAATGGTTTAATAGTCATGTTTATCAGTTTTTTTATTGATTATAAATATATGAGTTTGTAAAGTATCAAAGTTTATAAAGTTCAAAAGTTTCGAACAGTGTTTAACCTTTTACTAATTTTGTGCCAAAGCTGTTTCGTGTCTCTTTTGACAGGAATAACCGTTACGAAGCCGAAAAGTTTACAGTTCGCTGACAACTTGTCATTTCATTCTTGATGATTTGCACATGAAAAGTAGCTTGTACAAATCGTAAAGGCGTAGTGTGGGGGAGGTGCCGCAAAGTTTACGCTCCAAAACCGATTGCAGTTGATTGAAACCCCAGGCACACAGTGGTGTCAGACCTAATTTATAAATACGAATAAAGCTGTGCAATAGTTTAGATTCTTCAGCCAGATACGGATAACGCCCAGTTTGGTAAAGCAGAAAAAGATTGCGTGTGGCTTCTTTTGTTTTTTGCAGAAAAGTTTCGTTGTCGTCCAACCCTTTGTGGATAAGTGGATTTTCAATCTGTATAAATTCGTAACCAAGTTGGTGCAGCTGATGTCCGAAAACCATGTCCTCGTGTCCGTAACCCCGTATGCTTTCATCAAAGCGCACTTGATTAAAAATAGATTTGGAGATCATAAAATTGAACGTAGCGAAGTTGTTTTTGTCCCGTTCGGCAGCAGTACGTGCTTCGCGTTGCCGGCCATATGTCAGGCGCAGGCTTAAGCGCGGGTCATTTTCATTCGCATCATAAGCCGTTCCGCCAATTACTACGCACTCTTCTTTGCAAAACGATATGTATTTCGCCACGAAATGTTCCGAACAAACTTCTGCATCGCAATCCATAAAGAGTAGGTGCTCATATTTAGCTTCGTCAGCCAGCTTATTTCGCACCGCCGATCGACCAATATTTGCAGACAATATAATATGTCTGCAAAATTCAAAATCATTTACCCGTTTGTTTCCTTCTACATATAAAGTTGAACCATCCTCGATAACTATAATTTCAAAATCGACATATGTTTCCAACGCCTGTTGGTGCAAATCTGCCACCAGACGAGTGATGTTGTAGTTGTATGTGGGGATTAAAATTGAAATCATGGGGATTTATTCTTTAAGGGAATATGTATTATATTCAGGATGTTGTGTGTAAGTAATTTCACCTCGACCTCCCCAACTCTGCTCCTTTGGAGGGGTTAGGGGAGGTCGGCTTCCT
>DATFAW010000148.1:0-15483 GCA_035254165.1 Paludibacter sp. | reverse complement strand
ACCCACAGTACCCATAAAACCCCAGGTATTGCAAATACACTATGGGTTAAATAAATTATATCATGAAACACTTTTGTTTGTTCTTATGCTTTTTTACTTTCGGAATTATATCAACTCGTGCACAAAACAAGATAATTCCTGTAGCGAAAGGCTGGGCGGGAAATTCCGTGAATGCAGTCGTTTTTCGAAAAAACTCTTTGGTTACCTATAAGAATACACAATTCATTGGTTTTTATAATGCTGATGGGAAACTGGTTTTAGGCAAACGTGAACTTGGTTCAACGAAATGGGAAGTTGTGGAAACATCATTTCACGGAAATATACACGATGCTCATAATTCTATCAGCATCATGGTAGATGGCGATGGATATTTACATGTTTCGTGGGACCATCATGGTAACGCATTGAATTATGCCCGTTCAGTAGCACCGTTGTCGTTACAATTGACCGATAAAATTCCCATGGCAGGCTCGCTGGAAACAAATGTAACTTATCCTGAATTTTACCAGATGCCAACGGGCGATTTAATCTTTATGTATCGGGATGGACGCTCTGGCAAAGGTAATCTGGCTATGAACCGATATGATCTGAAAACGAAAACATGGATTCAGTTGCATGCCAATCTTATTGATGGTGAAGGAAAGCAAAATGCTTATTGGCAAGCTTGTGTTGATAAGTTCGGAACAATTCATGTTTCGTGGGTATGGCGTTCATCGCCCGACGTAGCCAGCAATCACGATATGTGTTATGCCCGTTCTATCGATGGTGGTAAAACCTGGGAAAAATCCACCGGCGAAAAATATGATTTGCCCATAAATGCCAGTACAGCAGAATATGCTTGTCGCATACCGCAAAACAGCGAATTGATAAACCAGACTTCGATGACTACTGATGACGCAGGAAATCCATTTATAGCATCATATTGGCGTAGCGGAAGTTCCAATGTGCCACAATATCACTTGGTACATAAAGTCAATGGTTCATGGAAAGAAGTAAATAGTGGCTTCAGGAAAACGCAGTTTTCGTTAGGAGGCGTTGGAACAAAACGAATTCCAATTTCCCGTCCGCAAATTTTAGTAAAAGGTAAAGGGGAGAATGCCTCGGCGCGTTTACTGTTTCGCGATAGCGAACGAGGTGAAAAAGTATCGATGGCGGTTTGTGATGATATTTCCAAAAATATATGGAAAATCTCCGATTTGACCAATTTTGGAGTAGGAGCGTGGGAACCTTCCTACGATACTGAGCTTTGGAAAAACAAAAAGCAATTAGATATCTTTGTACAGAAAGTAGAGCAAGTTGATGCCGAAGGAGTGGCTTCATCTCATGGCGAAATGGTGACTGTTCTGGAAACAAAGTAATAGAAAACAAAAGAGATAAATATAAATTTTTAATACAAATCCAATGAAAAAACTAAATTTACTTTTGATTTTTCTTGCCCTGTATGCTACTGGTATGGCTGCGGTAAAGCAAATCAACAGAATTCAAAGCTTTAACCAGAGCTGGAAGTTTACCTTAGCCGACAGCACCATGAATGCTTCTTCGGTTTCTTTCGACGACAACAAATGGCGCTCGCTTAACCTGCCACACGATTGGAGTATTGAATCCGACTTTGGCAAAGACTTTCCGGCTTCTGCCGGTGGTGGCGCATTGCCCGGCGGATTGGGCTGGTACCGTAAAACCTTTACGGTGGATATAAAGGACAAAGAAAAACGCATTTACATCGATTTCGACGGTGTATATCGTAACAGTGAAGTTTGGATTAATGGAACTTCGGTGGGCAAACGTCCGTACGGATATTCTTCATTCCAATATGACCTGACTCCGTACATCAAATTCGGTTCTGCCAATGTGATTGCGGTAAAAGTAGATAATTCTAAAGAACCTAACTCCCGTTGGTATTCAGGTTCAGGTATCTATCGCAATGTGTGGCTGACTACTACCAATCCGGTTCATGTGGACCATTGGGGTACGTATATTACTACGCCAAAAGTCAGTGCAGCCAGTGCCGAAGTAGCTATACAGACAACAATCAAAAACGATGACAAAAACCTGAAAACAGTTCGGGTTGAACAAACACTTTATGATGCACAAGGAAAAGTGATTAATAAGGTTGATGGTCCATTGTATGTAAGTCCCGGAACTTCGCATAAATACCTGCAGGCAATCACTGTAGATAAACCAGTGTTGTGGAATATCGAAAATCCGTATTTATACAAACTGGTTACAAGAACGTATGTTACCGGTCGCTTAACCGACGAATATACCACTAATGTTGGTATCCGTTCGTTTACGTTCGACGTAAAGAAAGGCTTTATCCTAAATGGGAAACGGGTGAAGATTAACGGTGTGTGCAATCACCACGACTTAGGTGCATTAGGTGCTGCGGTGAATACACGGGCTATCGAACGTCAGTTGCAAATTCTCAAAGAGATGGGATGTAACGGTATTCGTACGTCGCACAATCCTCCAGCTCCCGAATTGCTCGATTTATGCGATAAAATGGGCTTTATTGTGATGGATGAATCATTTGACATGTGGTTGAAAAAGAAAACAACCTACGATTACTCTACTGATTTTGCTGCGTGGCACGAACGCGATTTGACCGATATGATTGTGCGCGACCGCAATCACCCTTCCATTTTTATCTGGAGTATCGGTAATGAAGTGGGAGAACAATGGGGTGAAGCAAAAGCCGAGGACATGGACTTGCAACAAGCCAACATTCAGCTCAATAAAAAGAAAGAAGTCAGTGCTGCTGAAATAAGACAAGGCAGTATGGGCAAAAATGCCTTGCTTACCAAACATTTGGTGGATATAACCCACGGTGTCGATCCAACCCGCCCGGTTTCGGCGGCCTGTAACGGCACTGACGATACGAATCCGTTATTTATGTCAGAAGCCCTGGATTTGATCGGCTTTAATTACCACGAAGGCGAATACGCCGACATTACCAAACGTCATCCAACTAAAGGATTTTTTAGTTCCGAATCTGTTTCATCACTTCAGTCACGCGGCTTTTACCTGATGCCTTCGGATAGCATGAATATCTGGCCCGAACGCTGGGATAAACCATTCAGCAATCCGTTACAGAAATGCTCGGCTTATGATAACAGCCATGCTCCATGGGGATCGACGCACGAAACGACCTGGAAACTGGTAAAAAAATACGACCATATAGCCGGGCAATACATTTGGACAGGATTTGATTACTTAGGAGAACCAACACCTTACTGGTGGCCATCACGCAGTTCGTTCTTTGGTATAATTGATTTGGCAGGTTTCCCCAAAGATGTGTATTACATGTACCAGAGCGAATGGACAACTAAAGATGTATTGTATATTTTCCCTCACTGGAACTGGAAGGCCGGCCAAAATGTGGATGTATGGGCGTATTATAACAATGCCGACGAAGTGGAACTATACCTGAATGGACAATCGCTCGGAAAACGCAGTAAAGCAGGAGAGGACCTGCATGTGATGTGGCGTGTACCTTATGCTCCCGGAACATTGAAAGCTGTTTCGCGCAAAGGGGGGAAAATGGTTTTGACCAAAGAAATCAAAACTGCCGGCGAACCGGTTAGTATCCGCCTGAAAGCCGACCGTTCAACCATTACAGCCGATGGAAAAGACCTTTCGTTTGTAACGGTAGAACTAGTAGATAAAGATGGTAACGCTTCGCCGTTGGCAGATCAATTAGTGAGATTCACAGTAGAAGGTGAAGGTGCTATTGTTGGAACCGATAACGGTGATCAAAACGATCATGTTTCACTCAAAAGGCCCGAACGTCATCTGTTCTACGGCAAGTGTCTGGCTATTGTGCAAACCAACGGAAAAGCTGGAAACATTACGCTGAAAGCTTCGGTAGAAGGAATGCCAACGCAGCAAGTTGTGATTACAAGCAAATAAGAAGTTCCCCTTGAGAAAACGGATTTCCAAATTCGTTCATATAAACCCATTTGGGGCGCGACTTTAAGTTGCACTCCAAATAAAACAAACTCCTCTTGTGCTGAATGGTGCAAGGGGAGTTTTTGATATTCAACCCAGATATTGTTTTCATAGGCTACAAACACAGAAAAAGAGGGCGTCCCAAAAATGAGCTGCACCCCAAAAGTTAGACAAAAAAACTTTTGGGGCGTAGTTCAAAAAGGGATGCTTTTTTTTTGTGTGTGTGTCTATGCGGCAAGTTTGTCACAATTATTGAAAAATGGATCTACATAATCTGCAGTGGAACAAAAGTGACAGGAAGTAGTGGAAGTTACTCTCTATTCATTGTGTCCGGAGCTAATTCAGGTAACTTCTATATCAAAGGATGTAAAGGTATACAAGTTAACGATTCAGGATTAAATAACACTAAACGGTAGAAAGGGATTGTTTTCACGATCCTTTTCTATCGTTTATAAGAAAAATAACGGAAAGAAGCAGAACTATTGAGACTTAGAAACTGTTTTAAAATAACATTACATTCTATTTGGCATAATTTTAATCGTTGTTAAGCGTATCATGGTCTCGATTGTGCCAGTAAGAAATTTGAGATCTTTAGAAAGTCTCCGGGATCTTTCAAATCAAAAAAAGTTCTTTCAACTACCCATCTTTGAGGTACAACCTTAAATTTTGGTGAATCATCCTTTCGTAGAATAATTTCGAGGATTAAACAGAAGTTTGTCTTACTGTTTCATTGTTAATTTATCGTGATAACCTCCACAATAATCTTGACTAATTTACTAAAGCGTTCTTTTAATAATGCGATTACTCTTTTCCTGCATTAATAAGGACTTTGTTACGAAGATGTTCGTGAATTTGCTCAATGATTCCTTTATATTTTCAAACACGGAAATAGTAATGACCTGTTTTCCACGGAGGAAAACTAAATGGAAGCATACGCCATTGATAACTACTTTTAAGCAAATAGAAGATGTTATTAGATATCAGATGAATATCATATTTTCATGGACGTTTGTCATTTAAAATATCATCTATCAAGTTACACTAACTATCGGATAGATTGGTTGAATATGATTTCATTGTGCTTTATATGGGTATTTACTATAGAGTTACGGAATGAAATTTAATCAAGCGACTGATAATTAGTCTATATGAAACTGTTTTTTTTAACCTTTCTCTAAAAATTATTACGTTATGAAGAAACTATTTACACTTTTCATTTGCTTGTGTGCCATAGTGGCATTACAGGCACAGACGGCTACAGCACCTTCAAATATTGGGGAAGTAAATGCCGGGACATCGAGTAATCCTTATAAGATTGCAACACTTGAAAATCTTTATTGGTTCTCTCAAAACCCAAGCGAGTGGGGAAAGTATTATGTTCAAACAGCTGATCTGGATTTATCAGCGGCTGTTCCTGCTATTACTACCTGGGACGGAGGTTCCGGTTGGACAACAATTGGTGGGGCCTCGGGTGATTTTACCGGTACCTATGATGGGCAGGGGCATACTATAACTGGGTTATACATAAATCGTCCTTCCACTGATTATATCGGTCTGTTTGGTAGTATAAATGGAGCAACAATTAAGAACCTTGGAGTAACAGATGTTACAATAACAGGTAATCAATTTGTAGGTGGATTAGTAGGGAGGGCTTGGACTACCCCCAGCATTGCAAGCAATTGCTTTAGCTCTGGCTCGGTAACTGGAGCTACAACTGTAGGGGGACTTATTGGTGATGGCTATACAAGCAATGTAGATAAATGCTACTCCACAGGGTTAGTATCCGGGACAACTAATGTTGGTGGTTTAATTGGAATTAGTATAGGAACAACTAGTAATTGTTTCTGGGATACCGATACATCTCATCAATCGACCAGTGGTGGTGGAACAGGCAAAACTACAGTTGAAATGAAAACGGCATCAACCTTTACCAGCGCAGGCTGGAATACCACCGATTGGCAACTTGTTGATGGTGCTTATCCTATCTTAATCTGGACACCCACTATGCAGGCAAGTGCTATCAGTTTTCCAGATGTAGCTTCAACATGGATGACTGTCAGTTGGACAAAGGGGAATGGCAGTAGGCGTGCCGTATTTATAAAAAACGGTACAGGTGCTATTACGAATCCTGTTGATCAAACCACTTATGCAGCTAGTCCTGATTGTTCGTCGACACAATCTCAATTAGGAAGCTCGGGGTATTATTGCATTTACAACGGTACAGGTAACAGTGTAACTATTAACGGGTTATTGCCTAATACACAATATACTGTACAGATGTTTGAATACAATGGTGTTGATGGGTTTCAAAAATACCTGACTACAACCGCTACAGATAATCCGAAAAACCAGACAACTTTGATGCCAGCCATCACATCGGCAACTTACGATGCAAGCACTGGTGTGCTTGTACTGGCTTGCACAACTATTTCTATTGGAGATGGTATTAGCCCTGCAAAGATGACTTTAACCGGTGAAGGCGGAACGACTTATACTTTGACAACAGCTGATGTAACAGCCAATAATCCTACTTCGGTTAGCATTATGTTAAATGATGCAGATAAAGCCGCAATTAATCAGATATTTAATAAGAATGGAACTAGTTCAACCGGGGCTACTACATACAACCTCGCTGCAGCAGATGATTGGGATGCTAATATAACTATAGGGGATATTGCCGATTTGACCGGAAACGGAATTACGGTAAGTAATGTGGCTGCTCCTACTATTACAAGTGCTGCATACGATGCTGCAATAGGAGCATTGGTTGTTACCGGAATCGGATACCTAAAGTTGAACGGAGATGCAAACGATATTGATGTTCCGAAGCTTACGATTACTGGCGAAGGCGGAGCAACTTACACGCTCACTGCCCCTGGGGTTGAAATAACTTCAGGTACTTCATTTACAGTAGTATTAAACGAAACGGATAAAGCCGCAATTAATCAGATATTTAATAAGAATGGAACAAGCTCAACCGGAGGTACTACGTACAATTTGGCAGCCGCAGAAGATTGGGCAGCTGGTGCAGATGCTGGAGTTGTTGTGGCTGATTTGACAGGCAACGGAGTTACAGTAAGTAATTTAGCTTCTCCAGCCGTTACCACTCAAGCTGTAACAAGTATTGGCTCTACAACAGCAACGGGAAATGGGAATATTACCGATTTAGGTGTTCCAAACGCAACACAATACGGGGTGGTGTGGAGCACAAGTACTAATCCAACAGTATCTCTTTTGACGAAAACAACGGAAGGTACAGCTTCGGCAACAGGCGCTTTTACCTCAGGTGTCACAGGATTAGCTGCGGGCACAACCTATTACGTAAAAGCTTATGCAACGAATTCGGTAGGAACAGTATATGGCGACGAAGTAAATTTTACTACTATCACAGTTCCCGATGCACCAGCTATTGGTACTGCTACAGCTGGCGATACTCAGGCCAGTGTAAGCTTTACCGCTCCTGCATTCAATGGCGGTAGTACAATAACCGGTTATACAGTCACATCCAGTCCCGGAAATTTTACGGGAACAGGAACTACCAGTCCTATAATAGTTACCGGCTTAACAAATTCTACAGCTTATACCTTTACAATTACAGCTACTAATATTGTTGGAACAAGTACAGCATCTGCTGCTTCAAATAGCGTAACACCAAATGCGAGTCAAACCATTACGTTTGCCAACCCGGGTTCACAAACATTTGGAACATCACCAACGCTAAGTGCAACAGCAACTTCCGGGCTGTCGGTAACATTTAGCACTACAACCTCCGATGTTTGCAGTATTACTCCTGAAGGAGTACTGACTTTCAAAAAAGCCGGAAGTTGTACAATTCTTGCTGATCAAGCTGGAAATGCAGCTTATATTGCAGCTCCAACAGTTTCTCAGACTTTTACAGTGAATGCTGTAATATCAGGTACTCCTACTATCGGTACGGCAACGGCTGGTGATGGTCAGGCTAGTGTAAGCTTTACTGCACCAGTATCAACAGGTGGAGAAGATGTAACTTATACGGTCACATCCAGTCCCGGAAACCTTACAGGCACGGGAGCTACCAGTCCGATAACGGTTACCGGTTTATCAAATGGTACAACGTACACATTTACCGTTACAGCTACTAATGTTGCCGGAACAAGTACTGCGTCTGCAGCTTCGAATAGTGTTACACCTATAGCAACTCAAACCATTACGTTTGCCAATCCGGGTTCTCAAAACTTTGGAACATCACCAATGCTAAGTGCAACAGCAACTTCCGGGCTGTTGGTAACATTTAGCACTACAACCTCCGATGTTTGCAGTATTACTCCTGAAGGAGTACTGACTTTCAAAAAAGCCGGAAGTTGTACTATCCTTGCCGATCAGGCCGGAAATGCAGCTTATACAGCAGCGCCAACAGTTTCTCAGAGCTTTACGGTGAATGCTGTAATACCAGGTGCTCCTACTATCGGTACGGCAACGGCTGGTGATGGTCAGGCCAGTGTAAGTTTCACTGCCCCTGCATCAACAGGTGGTGCGGATGTTACTTATACAGTCACATCCAGTCCCGGAAACCTTACAGGCACGGGAGCTACCAGTCCGATAACAGTTACAGGTTTATCAAATGGTACAACGTACACATTTACCGTTACCGTTACTAATGTTGCCGGAACAAGTACAGCATCGGCAGTTTCGAATAGTGTGACAGCGTATTCTGCCCCAACCGTAACAACTGATGTTGCCGGTGATATCACTTCTTCAGGAGTAACGCTGAAAGGAACAGTAGCTGCCAATGGAGCGAGTACCGCAGTGACCTTCGAGTATGGGACAACCAATGCTTACGGTACCAGTGTAACGGCCACGCAAAGCCCTGTCACCGAAATTGCGGGTATTGCAGTAAGCAAAGCAATAACAGGTTTAACTGCAAATACAACTTATCATTATAGAGTGGTTGGAGTAAATGCAGGTGGCACAACCAATGGCTTGGATCAGACCTTTAAAACAGATTTTGGTACCGGCTTAGATAATGCAGAAGCAACAGTGCTTTCTCTTTATCCAAACCCTGCTACCGAAGGTTTTTATATCAATGTGGGAGAAAAAACGACGCTTATATCTATCTCTGATTTAAACGGCAGTTTGGTACTTACACAACAGGCAACCGGAAAGAGCTATGTCAGCATTAGCCTGTTACAAAAGGGAGTTTATGTAGTGAAAACGAATGGACTGGTTGCAAAACTGGTGAAGAAGTAATTGTCATCAATAAATCTAAAAATGAGGTTGTCTGCTTTTCAAGACAACCTCATTTTGCATTTAATTACGTATAGAAGAAGGGAATTATTTCAATGATAATTTCCTCAATACAGGATTTATCTTAGCTGTAGTGGCAACTACAATCAGCGTCATGATACCTCCGAATGCCACCGATGGAACTAACCCCATTAGTTTAGCGGTCATCCCCGATTCGAAGGCTCCCAGTTCGTTCGATGAACCGATAAAGATACTATTGACTGATGCCACCCGTCCACGCATATATTCCGGTGTGTAAAGCTGCAGAATAGTGCCGCGAATAACGACGCTTACATTATCGAACAATCCGCTTAGTAATAGCAGAAGCGCCGACAACCAAAACACGTGTGAAAAGGCAAAACCAATCATGCATAATCCAAAGGCTGAAACAGCAAGTAACAAGGTTCGTCCGCTATTACGAACCGGTGAATTAAACATCAGGTAAAATGACATCAGAATAGCTCCCAGGGCAGGACAAGCCCGCAAAAATCCAAGTCCCTGCGGACCGACATGCAATATATCCGATGCAAAAACAGGTAACATGGCCACTGCACCACCAAATAATACAGCAAACATATCGAGCGAGAAGGCTCCCAGCAATTCGGGCGACTTCATTACAAAACGAATGCCTTCGCGTATCCGGCTGAAGATGTCTTCTTCGCCAGCAATTTGCACGGTACGGATAATGTGCTTTATTTGTACACGGTTAATCATATACAATGAAATAAGGTAAATAATGAATATGGAACTGTAGGCAACCGATATAGATGAGAATCCATAAATGAGACCTCCAATGGCAGGACCCATTACTGCCCCGATTTGCCAGTTGGCACTACTCCAGGTGGCTGCATTGGCATAGTCTCTTTTATCCACCAATTGTCCAATCAAAGCTGTATGGGCAGGCATGAGTATGCCCCGCGAAAGCCCGGTAAGGAATATTGTTATAAAGATTGGCCAGATTCCCAAATGTTGATAGGAATGAAAGGACTCAATACTATAAAGTGTTAGAATGGATGAACCGAGTAATAGAATGAGTGTTGAATTACGAACTATCTTTTTCCTGTCCCACAAGTCAACATAATGTCCGGCAAAAAGTGAAATGGAAATCTGAGGAATCACTTCCACCAGGCCGATCATTCCTAACCAAACCACATTTTTTGTCAGGTAATACATATGCCAGCTCACAATTACCGATTGCATAAGTGTAGCCATTGTCATGAAAAAACGATACCCCAAAAAATACCTGAAATTGGAATTGCGAACTGCTGTAAATGCATTACTTCTAAATAAATCACTAATCATTGTACCTTTTTTATAACGCTGCAAAGGTAAGGATTTATATTTTTAATATTTTGATGGTAATTGTAAAGAGAGGTAAATAAAAACGAATTCCCCAACTAATGCAAATTAGTTGGGGAATTATAAAAAATGGATATACTAAAGATGAATCTTATTATTTCAATGAAATGGTGATTTTACTTCCGTTATAATGGACTGTTTTCAGATATTTCGAAGCACCGTCCAAAGCAACAGGGTTAGATGGGTCAACCAGAACGACTTGGAAATTTCGTTCTTTCGCCATTCCGTTAAAGCTACCTTTTCTGTTGTCAATACTCAGAGTTTTATTTTGGTCATTGTACGAAAACTCAATGGTTGCGTAAGCTGCTTTCTCATAATTGTAATTTATATTTTCATCTTCGTACAACGTAAAACTTCCGTTTTTACCGGCATAAACATAGATTGTCAAGTCAGTTTGAGCTTGTGTTGTATTTTGGATTACTTTGCCAATTGGAAGAATGCTTCCGGCAGCCACATAGATAGGCATGCGTTCGTAAGGAGCATCTACTGTTTGTTTTTGTCCTCCGGCTGTATATTTGCCATCATACAGGTTGTACCAACCGGTTTGTTTTGGAAAATAAACTTCGCGTGTACGGGCCTGGTATTTGTAAACCGGACAAATCATCAGCTCCTTGCCAAACATATATTGGTCGCTTACATTCAATACGTTTTTATCACTTTCAAAATCCATCATCAAGGCACGCATAATGGTGAAATCGTTGAAATGGCTCATGCCTGCCATGGTGTAGATGTAGGGCATTAAACGGTAACGTAGTTGTGTATAATAAAGCATAGTTTTGTATGCTGGATGTGTTTCGGGAGCAATGTTCCAAAGTTCACGATAAGGAAACTGGCCATGCGTGCGGAACAAAGGAACAAATGTACCAAACTGATGCCAGCGAACATTTAATTCACGCCACTCATCGCGATCTTTCGAACCTTCAGGAGCGTTTTCGTATCGTTTTTCAACACAGAAACCGCCATTGTCCATTGTCCAGTAAGGAACTCCGCTGATGGAGAAATTGATACCGGCAGAAATCTGGGATTTCATATCTTCCCAACGAGTAGCAATATCGCCGCTCCAGGTAGCTGTTGAATAACGTTGTAAGCCGGCAAAACCTGACCGGGTTAGTAAGAACACTCGTTTGTTATTATCTTCACCGCGTTGTCCATCGTAAATAGCTTCGGCATTCATCAACGCATAAGCATTAAAATACTCTGTTGATGGACCTAGGGCTGTTGGACCACAAAGTGCTTTGCGGTAAGGCATATCGGTACAATCACGTACATTTGGTTCGCTGGCATCCATCCACCAGGCGTCCAAACCAAGTGAATATAAATGCTCTTTCATCTGTTTCCAGAAAAGCTTGCGGGCATCAGCCGAGTACGCATCATAGAATGAACCTATGTAACCAGGACCTACCCAGTCGCGGATACTATCTTTGATGGCTTGCATGTACATCCAACCTTTCTTTTCAAATTCTTTGAAGTGTTCTGTGTTTTTGTAAAATTTAGGCCAAACAGAGATCATTATTCGAGCATCCATGGCATGAATTGAGTCGACCATTCCCTTTGGATTTGGGAAACGATCTTTGTCAAATTCATGACTTCCCCATTCGGTTTCGGGCCAATAATTCCAGTCAAGTACAATGTTATCAATTGGGATTTGGCGACGACGAAATTCTTTTAGTGCACCTACTATCTCATCTTGAGTTTTGTAACGTTCACGACTTTGCCAGAATCCCATAGCCCATTTGGGCATGATTGAAGCTTTACCGGTTACCTTGCGATAGCCGCTGATAACTTCATCGGGATTATTTCCACGTATAAAATAGTAATCCAGTTGTTGCCCCATTTCTGACCATAAAGAAAGTTTCGATTGTTCTGCATCAGGAACCGGGCTTAGCGCTTTTAGCCCGATATAGGATACACCACCATCAGGCAACCATTCGATACGGAGTTTATGTCTCTTATTAGCATTCAGTTTGGCCGAGAATTTGAAACTATTCGGGTTCCATGCCGTGCGCCAGCGTTCAGCCACTACTAAGCTATCGTCCAGATACACTTTTGTATAACCCGCATAATATAAAATAAACCGGAAAACTCCACTTTCTTTAGGTTGAATCTCTCCGTCCCAGGTTACAGCGGCATTGTTGAATGCAAAGTCTTTTGGAAAATTCTTTAGTGTTTGAATATTTTCATAATCAACGGTAGATTCTTTTCTTTCCAAAAATACATCTTTTGAATTTTTATTTAGCTTGTATGTTGCGGTAAGTCCTCCTTCTTTACCATTTTTATCGAATAATTTGAATTGATCGAGATTGGCATAAGGACGAGGATCTCCAAAACGGCTAAGTGAGTAATTATCCCAAAGAACTCCGTAGTTTTTATTGGAAACAATAAATGGAATGGAGACCTTGGTATTGTATTGGAACAACTCTTCGTTTTTGCCTTTGTAATTAAATTCGTCCGACTGATGTTGCCCTAAGCCGTAAAAAGCTTCATCGGCAGGTGATTCAAAAACCTGACGGAACGTGTAGCCCGATTTACCTTCCACTTCGATAGGTCTAAAAGTCTTTCCTCCACCGCGTTGTTCTTGCAGTATAACGTTTCCTTTTAAATCGGTGAACTTGATTTCTCCCGTTTTGATCGAAACGAATGCTTTAGTGGTGGCAGTTTTCAATACGACGAAGTCACCCTCTTGAGTCGCGTTCCAACCCGTCTTTTTTGTTTCGGTATAAGTGGTAATCAAACTTTTGGTTTCCGGAAGTTTGACCGAAGGCGAAGCAGTTACACGAATGATATCGTCGGTAATCACTTGCAAGCGAATTGTCTTAGTTCTGTCTGATGATTTTTGATTTAGTGAAATCAGAATACCATCCGCTGTCTTTTGATAAGGAATCGCGCAGGCTCCAATTATCGATAAAAAGCAAAAGGACAACAAAATTAATTTAAACCTGTTCATAATTTTTAAAAATAGCTACTTTGATTTTTTAAAATGACAACCTCAATTAAAGGCTGTGTAAATGTACAATCTTTTCAGATTCGAGTAAATGCTCAGGTGAGTATTATTTAGGCACTTATAGGTACAGTATGTTTACATTGTAGGAGCCAGATGATAATATTGTTAATTGAATCATATTTTCTAAGGTTTTCATAGAATTTTACTGGTTGGAACATCTTTGATGAACCAGTTATATTCAACCTGAAAATGCAGTTCGATTTTTTTATAAGATCCCCCGGCTAATGTTCGACAGCCAGGGGGATTCAACCTTAAAAAACTAAACACTATTAATTCAACCTATGAAAATTGTATATGCTTTTCTATTCCGTTGCACCTTGTATCAGACCATCTAATGCTTGCTGATCAGATACTGTATAGCTATTTCTATTGATTAATCCACCGGTATCCCAAAAAAATGGTAAAAATCCGTTGGCAATAGCTTGTTTGGTAACGTATTTAAAGTAAAATGCCCTTGAGGCCAAATGCAGTTTTAGTGCATCACCTGTCAAATTAGTGCGAGTTATAGCTCCAAACTCACCAATTACAACCGGAATGCCTTTATCTCCAAACTGTTTTTTCATCAGAGCGAAATTAGCATCAACTGTTGCTTCTTCTCCCCATGTCGGATTATGAGCTGTATCTGTAGTTGAGTGATAGTTTGCACCCCAGTAGTAGAATTGATTGCCCCAGGTTTCATCTTTAGTCATTCCGCAAAAATTCCATGGCGTATAGTAGTGTACTTCAGCCATCATCCGGTTGGCTAATTTATCAGTAGGCAATTGAGTCATTAGTGTATTTGTTTTTTCGATATCGGTACTCGGACCCTGAACAACTAATACCCGGTATGCATTTTTTCCACCCGTAGAGCGAACGGCATTAATAAATGTTTGATGGTAAGAGAGGAGAACAGCCATTTGTGTTGCATCAGCTACATTCGGCTCATTGGCACTTGCAAAAAGCACATGTTCATCAAAACCACGTAGAGATGTAGCAATCTGCTCCCAGAAAGCTTTTTGTTTCGCATTGTTCTCTACCTTTTTGGCTTCTGTACAATTGTTTTCGAGCCAGCCACCATCCCAGTGGATGTTTACTATAACATACATATCGTTGTCAACACAGTATTGTACTACTTGCTTAACCCGGCTTAGCCAGGTAGCACTTATTTTTGCTGTGGTTTGGTCGGCATATTGATTCCAGTCACATGGTAAACGAATAGCATTGAAGCCATTCTGTTTTACAGCCTTAATCAGGTCGTTTGTAATCAATGGATTTCCCCAACCGGTTTCTCCTCCGCTAGCCTCAAGTGTATTGCCGATATTCAACCCTACTTTAATCTTTTTTGCAAGCTCTGTAGCTGTACTGCTCATGCCTGTTGCATCGGGGGCAATTGAGTCTTTATAGCTTGGATAGAGTCCAGCTTTTGCAGCCTGCGAAATATTGACATGAATTACTGTTTTTTTGTCCATTATCAATGTGAGATTTGCCGTACGTGCAACGGCTGTAGTATTTGCAGCGGCAGTTACTATCAGCTTATCACTTGCTTTTGACGAAGTGAAAAATGAAACTGTACACCATGTTTGATCTGAAGAAACCGCCCAACTATTTCCATTCATCGTAACGGCTAATGTATCATTACCTCCTGCTCCTGCATACTTTAATATGTCAGGAGTTGCCCTGAAAACAGTAGTGGTTACAGCAGGGATAGTCTCAGGTTCTCTATCTTTACATGAAGCAAATAAAATGGGAGAAAATACTGTAAAAATGAATAGAAAAATGTGTTTTTTCATTTTAGGGACATTAAAAAATGGGAATATATAGAAAATGGGAAGAGAGTTTAACTCTTCCCATTTTAGTTTAACCATCCTTTTGGTTAATGCGAATCGTAATAATCTTTAGAAATGTAGTTTGTCCGGATTAATTAAAACAATATCAAC